>DATKQA010000486.1:0-3626 GCA_035523835.1 Candidatus Sulfotelmatobacter sp. | reverse complement strand
AAGAATTTCGGTAAGAAACGAGATGACGGCGTCCGCGATGAGCGAGGTTGAATCGGCTTACGCGTGGTTTCGGCTTGGCATCGCGGTGCTGCTCAGCACCATCGGCGGCGTCGGCATGTGGTCCGTGGTCGTGATCCTGCCGGCGGTGCAGGCGGATTTCGGCGTCGCCCGGGCCGATGCCTCGCTGCCCTATACCCTGACCATGCTCGGCTTCGGCGTCGGTGGCGTGCTGATCGGGCTGGTTGCCGATCGCTTCAGCATCGTTATTGCCGCGATCACCGGCGCCACCATACTCGGCCTCGGCTATATCGCCGCCGGCAGCGCCGGCAGCCTGTGGCAGCTCGCGTTGGCGCAGGGCTTCTTGATCGGGCTCGGCAGCGCCGCGACCTTTGGGCCGCTCCTCGCCGATATCTCGCATTGGTTCACGCGCCGGCGCGGCATCGCCGTCACCATCTGCGCCGCCGGCAACTACGTCGCCGGCACAATCTGGCCTCCGGTGGTGCAATATTTCGTCGCCGCCGACGGCTGGCGCCCCACCTATGTCGGCATCGGAATATTCTGCATCGCGACCATGCTGCCGTTGACCCTGGTGCTGCGCCGGCGCGCTGTCGGGCATGCGGTCGTGCCGGGGCGGGCGAGCGCGGCGGAGGCGCGCGATGCGCTCGGTCTATCCTCCGGCACGTTGCAGGTATTGCTGGCGATCGCCGGTGTCGGCTGCTGCGTTGCCATGTCGATGCCGCAGGTGCATATCGTCGCCTATTGCGGCGATCTCGGCTATGGCATCGCCCGCGGTGCCGAAATGCTGTCGATGATGATGGGTTTCGGCATCGTCAGCCGCGTCGCCTCTGGCTTCATCGCCGACCGCATCGGCGGCTTGCCTACGCTGATGCTGGGGTCGGCGCTGCAGGGCTTGGCGCTCGTGCTCTACTTGTTGTTCGACAGCCTGACCTCGCTCTACGTGATTTCCGGCCTGTTCGGCCTGTTCCAGGGCGGCATCGTGCCGAGCTATGCCATCATCGTGCGTGAGTATTTCCCGCCGCAGGAGGCGGGCATGCGGGTCGGCGTGGTGATTTTTGCCACCGTCATCGGCATGGCGCTGGGCGGCTGGATGTCAGGGGTGGTGTTCGACCTGACCGGTTCCTACCACGCCGCCTTCGGCAATGGCGTGCTGTGGAACCTGCTGAATGGATCGATCGTGCTCTGGCTTCTGCTGCGGCGCGGCCGGCGCGCGCCCGGACCTCGCGTCGGTGCTGCCGCGGCGGTAAGCTGATTGGGCATATATCAGACCGGAGGGAGGCCATCGCCATGATCCATGTTCTTGCCGTCATCACCGCCAAGCCGGGGAAGCGTGACGCGATCTTGAAGGAGTTCCGCGCCAACATGCCGACGGTGCATGCGGAAAAGGGCTGCGTTGAATATGGTCCGGCCGTCGATGCGGAGGGCATGGGCGGTTTCCAGACCAAGTTCGGGCCGGACACTTTCGTCGTCATCGAGAAATGGGAAAGTCCCGACGCACTGAAGGCGCATGCCGCTGCGCCGCATATGGCGGCCTATGCCGCCAAGACCAAGGACATGATAGCGAGCCGCGTCATTCACGTGCTGTCGCCGGGCTGAACGATCGGGGCGGGGGCGTCGCCGCCGGTCGCTCCGGAACCTCTAGCAGTCGCGACCCGCGGCAAAGGAGGTGCCTATGCGTGTCGCTGTCGTCGGTGCCAGCGGAGTCATCGGCCGTCATCTGGTGCCGCGGCTGATCGAGCGCGGTCATCACGTTGTCGGCGTGGTGCGGGACGTCGGGCGCGCGCCAGGGCTCGCCGCGCTCGGCGCCGAGCTTCGGTTAGGCGATATCCTGGAACCGGAAGGATTGGCGAAAGCGGTTGCGGGCAGCGATGCGGCGGTGCATGCCGCCACCTCGGTGCCACGGCCCGATCGGCCGCCGGCCGATCCGCAAGCCGCCTGGGAACTGCACGATCGCATCCGCCGCGAGGGCACCGCCAACCTGCTCGCCGCCTGCGGCAAGGCCGGCGTGCGCCGCTATGTCCAACAGAGCGTCGCATGGCTGCACCGGAGCGTCGGCGATGCCTGGGTCGATGAGGACACGCCGATAGAACCTGGTGCGCGGCTCGCCTCGGCGGTCGAGATGGAAGCGCTGGTGTGCGGCTCCGACCGGGACTGGTGCATCCTGCGCGGCGGCGCCTTCTATGGCACCGGCACCGGGCGCGAGGAAACCTGGATGCAGGAAGCGCGCGGCGGCCGGTTGCGCCTCGCCGGCGACGGGAGCGACTACGTGTCCCTGGTGCATGTGGTGGACTACGCCACCGCCATCGTCGCCGCCGTCGAGGCGGCGCCGGCGCGCAGCAGCTATCTCGTGGTCGATGATCAACCGGTACGCCAACAGGAGCTGCTCGGCTATGTCGCCGCCCGTTTTGGCGGCGCGGCGCCGCAAGCCGGCGGGCCGCCCGGGCCGAATAATTGTCGCGCCCGCAACGCCCGCATCAAGAAGGCGCTTGGCTGGCGCCCGGCCTATCCGACCTACCGCTCCGGCCTGGCCTAGGCTCGCCCAGCCTGACTGTCCGAAACGCTGCTTGCGCCTTGCCGGCGGGCAGGGGAACATCCGAACGCAGGCTGCGGGGATGCTCCGTTGCCGCAGTGCAGCACGCGAGGACAGCGACGATGGCGGCCGAACCCGAACCCATGAGCAAGTATCGCGCCTCGGCTGGCGATGATCCGCTGATGCGGGCTCGCGGCTTGGCGCCATTGATCGACAGCCTGCTCGACCGGATCGAGGCGGAGCGGCAGATTCCGGCGCCGCTGCTCGACGCGCTGTTCGATAGCGGGCTCTATCGATTGCTTCTGCCGCGTTCCTGCAACGGCGCCGAGATCGATATCGTCACCTTCTTTCAGGTCATCGAGGAGATCGCCAAGCACGATGCCAGCGTCGCCTGGTGCCTGGTGCAGGCGTCTGGTTGCTCGATGAGCGCGGCGTTCTTGCGGCCCGACGTGGCGCAGGAGATTTTCGGCCGCGACGCGCGCGCCGTGCTGGCCTGGGGGCCAAGCCCGGATGCGCGCGCCGTGGGTGTCGACGGTGGCTATCGCATCTCCGGCACCTGGAACTTTGCCAGCGGCGGCCGGCATGCCACCTGGTTCGGGGCGCATGCGCCGGTCGTCGAGGCGGATGGTTCGCCGCGCCGCGATGCCAACGGCGGCGCGATCTTTCGCACCATGCTGTTTCCCGCCCACGACGCCAAGATGATCGACGTCTGGCAGGTGATCGGCCTGCGCGGCACCGGCAGCGATTCCTTCACGGTGACCGACTATTTCGTGCCGCACGAGCGGTCGGTCGCGCGCAACTTCCTGGCCGAGCGTCAGCACGGCGGCAAGCTCTACGGCGTGCCCGACATCAGCGTCTATGCCGCCGGCTTCGCCGGCGTCGCGCTCGGCATCGCCCGCAGCCTGCTCGATTCATTCGTCGGCCTGGCGCGGGACAAGGTGCCGAGGGGCAATGCCAAGACCTTGCGCGACAACGCGGTTGTGCAGTCGCAGGTTGGTCAGGGCGAGGCGCGGCTCAATGCGGCCCGCTATTACCTGACGGCGGTCTTGTCGGAAATCTGGGACGCCCTGGAACCCGG
>DATKQA010000485.1:0-8200 GCA_035523835.1 Candidatus Sulfotelmatobacter sp. | reverse complement strand
CTTGCTGCCGACGAAACCGGTGGCTCCGACAATGGCGACTTTCATTTGGCTTCTCCCCTGATCATGCCGCCTATCACGCGGGCCGGTGCGATCGATGTCAAGCGATCGGCCGCGGCCGTCCCTGCTCGTCGATGGCGACATAGACGAAATCGCCCTCGGTCACCTTGATTTCGGTCGGGTCGAGCTGGCGCACCACGACGGTCTCCAGGCTGACCGTGATCGAGGTGCGGCCGACGCGGCTGACCCGGCCGTAGATGCTGACGAGATCGCCGACACGGATGGGCTGATTGAAGGTCATGGCCTGCACCGCCACGGTGGCGACGCGGCCGCGCGCCCGCTGCGAGGCCGCGGTGCCGCCGGCAATGTCCATCTGCGACAGCACCCAGCCGCCGAATATGTCGCCGTTGGCATTGACGTCGGAAGGCATCGGCTGGGTGCGGATCAGGGGTTCGCCGCGCGCCGGCGGCTTTGCTGTCTGGCTCATGGCTCGCCTTTCGCCCGGTGTACTGGCGCGACGCCGCACCAGATGTTGTTGAGGCTTGGCCCCCTGCCCCCTATACTCGGCGCTGGCACAAGCCGTCACCCGAAAGCATATTGCAGCGCATGAGCGACCTGTTTCAACAGCCGACCAAGGCTGCCGCCGCCTATTCGGCCAAGGACATCGAAGTTCTCGAAGGCCTGGAGCCGGTGCGCCGGCGGCCCGGCATGTATATCGGCGGCACCGACGAGCGGGCGCTGCATCACTTGGCGGCGGAAGTGCTGGACAATGCCATGGACGAGGCGGTCGCCGGCCACGCCGACCGCATCGAGATCGAGCTGGAGGGCGACGGCACGGTGACCATCACCGACAACGGCCGCGGCATCCCGGTCGACCGCCATCCGAAGATGAAGGACAAGTCGGCGCTGGAAGTGATCCTCACCACGCTGCATTCCGGCGGCAAGTTCTCCAACAAGGTCTACCAGACCTCGGGCGGCCTGCACGGCGTCGGCCTGAGCGTGGTCAACGCCCTCTCCGACCGGCTGCGGGTCGAGGTGGCGCGCGACAAGGAGCTCTGGGCGCAGGACTATGCGCGCGGCCTGCCGACCGGCAAGCTGAAGAAGATCGGCGCGGCGCCGAACCGGCGCGGCACCACGGTCATCTTCCATGCCGATCCGCAGATTTTCGGCAAGAGCGCCGCCTTCAAGCCGGCGCGCCTGTTCCGCATGGCGCGCTCCAAGGCCTATCTCTTCCGCGGCGTGGAGATCCGCTGGAAATGCGCCGCCGAGCTGATCGCCGACGAGACGCCGGCGACGGCGACCCTGCATTTCCCGGGCGGGCTGGAGGATTTCCTCGCCGCCCAGCTCGACGGCCAGCCGACGGTGACGCCGACGCCGTTCAGCGGTCGGGTCGACCTCGGCCAGGGCAAGGGCCGCATCGAATGGGCGCTCGCCTGGCCCGACGACGCCGATGGCTTCATCAACTCCTATTGCAACACCATCCCCACGCCGGAGGGTGGCACGCACGAGGCCGGGCTGCGCAGCGGCCTCACCCGCAGCCTGAAGGGCTACGGCGAGTTGGTGAGCAACCGCCGTGCGGCGCAAATCACTGCCGAGGACATCCTCGGCGGCGCCTTCGCGCTGCTCTCCATCTTCATCCAGGAGCCGCAGTTCCAAGGCCAGACCAAGGAGAAGCTGGCCTCAGTGGAGGCCAGCCGGCTGGTCGATTCCGCGGTCAAGGACCATTTCGACCACTGGCTGTCCGGCGCCCCGGCGGCGGCCAACACGCTGCTCGGCCGCGTCATCGAGCGGGCCGAGGAGCGACTGCGCCGGCGCCAGGAAAAGGAGGTCGGCCGCAAGAGCGCGACGCGGCGGCTCAGGCTGCCGGGCAAGCTCGCCGACTGCACCAACGACGCGGCCGAGGGCACCGAGATATTCCTGGTCGAGGGCGATTCCGCCGGCGGCTCGGCCAAGCAGGCGCGCGACCGCAACACCCAGGCGGTGCTGCCGCTGCGCGGCAAGATCCTCAATGTCGCCGCCGCCACCTCCGGCAAGCTGATGGCCAACCAGGAATTGACCGACCTGGTGCAGGCGCTTGGCTGCAGCACCGGCGAACGCTATCGCGAGGCCGAGTTGCGCTACGACAAGGTCATCATCATGACCGACGCCGACGTCGACGGCGCCCACATCGCCTCGCTGCTGATAACCTTCTTCTACCGCCAGATGCCGCGGCTCATCGATGACGGCCACCTCTATCTCGCCGTGCCGCCGCTCTATCGGCTGAGCCAGGGCGGCAAGACGGCCTATGCCCGCGACGACGCACACAAAGAGCAACTCCTGAACCAGGAGTTTAATGGCCGCGGCAAGGTGGATGTCAGCCGTTTCAAGGGCTTGGGTGAAATGCCGGCAGCGCAGCTCAAGGAGACCACCATGCAGGCCGGCAAGCGCACCCTGCTGCGCGTGGTATTGCCGCACGATGCCGACGACCGCAGCGCCACGGCCGATCGGGTGGAGAGCCTGATGGGCCGCAAGCCCGAACTCCGCTTCGCTTTCATCCAGGAACATGCCCAGTTCGTCGAAGCGCCGGATGTATAGGGCGATGCGGTTCCCGCTTCTTCTCGCGACGCTCATCGCCGCACAGCGGGCGCCTCCGGTCCGTCGAGGTGCTAGACTGACAAGGTAGGTACTGCACGCTGCCGCTGTCAACGAACAGGAGCCAGCCATGGCCAAAGGACAGAAACGATCAAATCGCGAAGCCAAAAAGCCGAAGAAAGAAAAGCCGAAGACGATAGCCGCCGCGTCGCCGTTCAATCAGGCCAAGGTGCTGCCGAAGAAAGGCTGATCGGCGCCTCGGCATGGCCCGGGTGCTGATGCCGCTGCCCGATCGCGACTTCGATCCGACCGAGACCGGCGTGCCCTGGCTGGCGCTCGCCGCGCGCGGCCACCAGGTGGTGTTCGCCACCCCGAGCGGCCGGCCGGGCGAGGCGGACCCGCGCATGGTCACCGGCCGCGGTCTCGGCATCCTCGCCGCTTTCCTCAGGGCCGACCGGAACGGCCGGGCTGCCTATGCGGCAATGAGCGCGAGCGAGGGCTGGCGCCATCCGCTGCGCTACAGCGACCTGCGCGCCGAGGATTTCGCCGCCATCCTGCTGCCGGGCGGCCATGCCAAGGGCATGCGGCCCTACCTGGAGGCGCCGCTCCTGCAGGCGACCGTCGCCGGCTGCTTTGCCCAAGGCAAGCCGGTCGGCGCCATCTGCCATGGCGTGCTGCTGGCGGCGCGGTCGAAAGCCGCTTCCGGCAGGTCGGTCCTGCATGGCCGGCGCACCACGGCGCTGACCCGCCTGATGGAGCTCGGCGCCTGGGTGCTCACCGCCGCCTATCTCGGCGACTACTATCGCACCTATCCCGAGACGGTCGAAAGCGAGGTCAAGGCCGCGCTGGCCAGCCCCGGCGATTTCCTGAGCGGCCCCAGCGGCTTTACCCGTGATGCTCCGGACAAGCTTGAGGTCGGCTTCACGCTGCGCGACGGCAACTACCTGTCCGCGCGCTGGCCGGGCGATGCGCATCGCTTCGCCCGGGACTTCACCGCCATGGTGGATGCCGCCTGAGACACCGCTTTCCGCCAGTCACCAGAAGTGCTGTACTCGGCCCCGCGCCATCGATTTTGCCGATGTGATACGGGAGGCGATCATGGATGCAGGCGATCTCGCTGTTTTCGCGGCAGTGGCCCGTTCGGGCGGCATCACCAGGGCCGCCGACCTGCTGCATACCGTGCAGTCGAACGTCACCCAGCGCATCCGCCTGCTGGAAGCCGAGCTCGGCGTCCCGCTCTTTCTGCGCCACAGCCGCGGCGTGACCCTGACCAGCGCCGGGTCGCAGCTCCTGCCCTATGCCGAACGCATCGGCAGTCTGCTCCGCGAGGCCAGGCGGGCGGCGGCCGACGGCAGCGAGCCGCGCGGCCAGATCGCCATCGGCGCCTTGGAGACGGCGACGGCGCTGCGCCTGCCGCCGGTGCTGGCCGTCTACGGACAGCGCTATCCGGAGGTCGATATCAGCATCGAGACCGGCACTTCCGCGTCGTTGCTGGAGGCGGTGCTGGAACGCCGCCTGGAGGCGGCCTTCGTCGCCGGTCCGGTCAGCCACGCGGAGTTGCTGGTCCTGCCGCTGCTGCAGGAAGAGCTGGTGCTCGTCACCGCCCCGCGAGTCGCCGGCTTCGACGACCTCGCCCGGCAGAGCCCACTGAAGCTCATCGTCTTCCGCGCCGGCTGCACCTATCGCAACCAGCTCGAGCGATTGCTCGCCGCGCGCGGCATCCTCGGCGCGCGCCGGCTCGAGTTCGGCACTCTCGACGGCATCATCGGCTGCACCGCCGCCGGCATCGGCGTGACCCTGCTGCCGCGCGCCGTGGTGGCCCAGGCGGCAGCCGAGGGCCGCATCGCGCTGCATGCGCTGCCGCCGGAGGACGCCCGCGTCGACACCGTGCTGGTGCGCCGCCAGGACATGTTCGTCTCGACCGCGCTCGGCCGCTTCATCGAGCTGGCGCGCAAGCACCTCGCCGGCAGGCCTGGAACGCCCTAGCTTTTCGGCGCCAGGAAGGCCGACAGCGCGCCGACCTCCGCCTGCTCGCCGGCGACATCGGCGGCAAGCCGCTGATAGAGTTCGGCAGCGCCCTCGAAGATGCGTCGTCCGGCCGGATCGTCGCCGGCGAAGTCGGCAATCTCCTGCATCTCCGCCACCCAGCGATAGGCCTTGGGATACATGCCCGGCACCTGCCGCGTCAGCCAGGCGAGCAGGGCCGGCTGGCTCTGTGCCAGTTCGCGCTGCAAGGCGGCGGCAGCGCCGCCCCGCGTCGCCGCCAACAGCATGACCGAGCCGAGCGCAGTCAGGCCTTTGGTGATGCCGGCGTAGGACATTTTCAGCGCCGAGGCAGCGCCGATCGGCCCGTCCAGCAGCGGCACGTCCAGGCCGAAGTCGCGCAGCACGGCGAGCCGTCCCGCCTCGGCGCCGGAGGCATAGAAGGCCGGGCCCTTGCCTTCGGGCTTGGGTGGACCGCCGATGATGCCGGCGTCGACGAAGGGCGCGCCGGTCGCGGCGATGACTTCGGCGATCGCCTGCACGGTTCGGGGGCTGACCGCGTTGCAATCCGCATAGAGCGGCTTGCGGCTCGTCGCACGCAGGAGGGGCGCGAAACGCCGCGCCAGCGGCAGGGCCTCGCCCGGCGGCACGATCGAGAGGATCATATCGGCCGCCGCCACCTCGGCATCGCTGACCGCCCGCATGCCGGCCGCCTCGGCCCGCCCGGCGCTGGCCGCGCTGCGACCGGCAAGCGAGGTCAGCACCCTGACACCATGCCCGACCAGGCGAGCGGCAACGCCGCTGCCCATGCTGCCTTGCGCGATGATCGCGACCACCAGCGCCATATCCGCCTCCCTGCCGTTCGCCGCCAAGGGCGGCCCGTGCTTCGATAAGGATAGGCCGCGGCCGCGCGCAACAAAGTGAAAAATCCCGACTCGCGTCGGGAATTTTTACAACTTCTCTGGATTCCTATGAACAACGACCGCTACTGCATTGATTCCCAGTACCCGCTGGCGTGGTCCCGGAATTGCAACGTTTCTTGGCGGTTCAGGGCTTCCTAACCGGACCGGGGCAAAGTTCGCGCATGCTGGGTGCAAGGCGAATTCTGGGTCTAGTTGCCGTCGGCGTCGGCGTGCTTGGCGCCGCGTCAGCGCCGGCGAGCGCGCAGCAACAGATCGCCGCCGTTCCCTTCGGCCTGGGGGCGGCAGCGCCGCCGCCCGCTGCCGGCAGCTTCGATCTCGCCGTCCGCTACGAGCATGGCGAAGGCGTCGCTCAGGATTATGGCCGCGCCCTGGCGCTCTATTGCCAGGCGGCCGAGAGCAAGGATGCGCGCGCCTACCAGAACCTCGGCTGGATGTTCCTGAACGGCCGCGGCGTCGCCCGCGATGATGCCGTCGCCGTCGGCTGGCTGCGCAAGGCGGCCGCTGCCGGCAGTCCGCAGGCGGCCAATCTGCTCCGCACCCTCGCCGGCATCGCCCCGTCAGCCCAGGACGGCTGTCCGGTGCACGCGGTCGCGGTGCCGGTGAAGCCGGTGGCCGCGCCGCCGGAAATCCGCGCGATGGTGCAGAAGATCGCGCCGAAGATCGGCGTCGAGGTCAACCTGGTGATGGCGGTGATCTCGGCCGAGTCGGACTTCGATCCGCGTGCCGTGTCGCCGAAGAATGCCATGGGCCTGATGCAACTCATGCCGGACACGGCGGCGCGCTTCGGCGTGCGCGATCCCTTCGATCCGGCGGAGAATATCCGCGGCGGGACCGCCTACCTCCACTGGCTCCTGGCGCGCTTCAGCGGCAACCTGACCTTGGCGCTCGCCGCCTACAACGCCGGCGAAACCACCGTCGATTCCTACGGCGGTGTGCCGCCTTACGACGAGACCATCCAATATATCGAGAAGATCCGGCAACATTATCGCATCGACGTCGATCCGCGTCCCTAACCGATCGCCAATCATCGCCGGATTTTATTGGGACGTCTGCCGGTTCGCCCCAATTGGCGTTGAGGCGTCGCGGCGGCGTCATTAATATGTTAGGAAATCCTGCTCGCCCCGGTCTTTTCCTTCGCCTATCATTCGGCGCCCGCAATCGAGATCGTAGCCTGATGTTTCTGCGCGCCCCAATAACGATTGGCTTTAGCGCTTTGGTGTTGAGTTTGACTGCCGCGGCCCCCGCCTGGAGCACGCAGCAGGCCGGCATCTCCGCGGCGGTGCGCGGCGAGGTGGAACGCGCCAGCGACACCCAGCCGGTCGGCGTACAGATCAGCAGCGGCCAGCCGATCTATCTGCAAGACCGCATCACCTCCGGCCGCAACTCGGGCATGCAGATCATGCTGCTCGACCAGACCACCTTCACCATCGGCCCCGACAGCTTCGTCAAGATCGACGAGTTCGTCTACGACCCGAACACCAATGTCGGCAAGGTCACCGCCTCGCTCGGCAAGGGCGTGTTCCGCTTCGTCACCGGCAAGATCGCGCAGCAGAACCCGTCGAACATGACGGTGAAGCTGCCGGTCGCCACCATCGGCATCCGCGGCACCATGGTGTTCGGCCGCTCGGACGAGAACAGCGCCGTGGTCGGCCTGGCCGGACCCGGCCGCGACAACAATACCAACGACAAGGCGGCGGGGGTCGATGTGATCACGCCGCAAGGCACGGTGGAGCTGCGCCGCCCCGGCTGGGGCGCGCTGATCGAGCGCGGCCGGCCGCCGGTGGTGGAGCAACTGCCGAAACCGACCGTCGACGCGATCCTCGCCGCCGTGGCGCCGCGCGATACCCTGGCCAGTTTCACCGCGGCGGCCAGCACGGCGGGCGCCGCGCAGAACCAGGGTCAATCGGGGCCCGCGGTCGGCACGGCCAACGCCGGCTCGGCCAATGCCGCCTCCGGCCAATCGACCGCTTCGGCGCTGCCGACGATCGGCACCTTCAACACGGTGCAGCAGACCGGCCAGAATGCCGACAATCAGGGGCGACAAGCCACCCTGAACGGCGGCGGTTCGTCGAGCGGCATCAACGATCCCGAAGCCTTCATCGATACGCTGTTCGGCAATTTCTTCCAGAGCCCGATCACCACCTTCGCCGATCTGAACAGCGTGGTGAGCGGCACCGGCACCTATACGCAGAGCAACGTGCCGATCTTCAATGCCACCGGCGTCGGCGCATCGACGATCGGCACTTATAATTTCGGCGCAACGGTGAACTTCGATACGCACATCTTCAATGCGAATTTCAGCAACATCAACATCAACGGCGGCGGACTCTCGGTCGCCAACGGCATCCTGTCGATCGGACCGCAATTCTTCAACGACCCGGCCTCGCCGAGCAGTGCGGCGATCTTCTCCGCTTCCTCCGCCACCTGCGGCGGCAACGCCAATTGCCAGGGTTACGTGCTCTTCAACAACGCTGGCGGCGTCGCCGGCAATGCCCTGCATGAATTGCTGGTGACGCCGACGGGCTCATCCACGATTGCTGCCGTCGGCGCCGGCGTCGCGCCAAAGCAGTAGGCGGTCGGCGGCCGCATGTTCACTCTGCGCTTCTCGCCCCGCGCCCGCTGGTTGGCGGGGATTGTCTTTGCCGCCGGTCTGCTGCCGGTCACCGCCCTGGCGCAGGCGCAGCCGCCGAACAACCGGCCGGAGGAAGAGCCGGGCCGGGTCGAGC
>DATKQA010000484.1:0-2573 GCA_035523835.1 Candidatus Sulfotelmatobacter sp. | reverse complement strand
GCGCCAGAAGCCGACCGGCACCGGCGTGTTCTGCACGAGGTAGCTGACGCGGATGTTGGGAATGGCATAGGGCAGCTCGATCGCGCCCTCGATGGAGCTCGAATCCGGCCCCATCCAGGTCACCGGCGGATAGACCCGGCTCATGATCGAGGGCGCGACGATATGGTGCGTCCAGGCGATCGGCATGCCGTCACTGCGGATCGAGGCGGCCAGGCGGCCGATCGCCGCCGGCCGGTAGAAGTCGTGGCGCATGTCCTCTTCGCGCGACCAGAGAAGCTGCACCGGCACGCCGACCGCCTTCGCCACGATCACCGCCTGGGTGATGCAATCGGTTTCGAAGCGGCGGCCGAAGCCGCCGCCGAGAAAGGTGGTATGGACCTGCACCTTCGACTTGGCGAGACCCGCCGCCTTGGCCACCGCTTCCTGGGCCCGCTGCTGCGCCTGGGTGGGCACCCAGATCTCGGCCGCATCCTCCCTCACCCAGGCGGTACAATTCATCGGCTCCATGGTGGCATGGGCGAGGAAGGGGATGCGGTATTCGGCGTCGATGCGCTTGAGCGCCGCGGCCATGGCGGCCGGCGCATCGCCGACCTTGTAGACCGTCTTGCCGCCTTCCCCGAGACCGGCCTTGAAATCGGCGAGGATGCTGTCGCTGCTGACGCTTGCCGCCGCACCCTCGTCCCAGGTGACGGGCAGCGCGGCCAGCGCCTGTCTGGCGCGCCAGGTACTGTCGGCGACCACCACGACCGCGTCTTCCAGGCCGACCACCTGCTTCACTCCCGGCATCGGCATGACCGCGGCCTGGTCGAAGCGCTTGAGCTTGCCGCCGAAGACCGGCGAAGCCAGCACCGCGGCATAGAGCATGTTGGGCAGGCGCACATCGATGCCGAATTGCGCTTGGCCAGTGACCTTGGCGGTCACGTCGAGCCGCGCCACCGGCTTGCCGAGCAGCCGCCATTGCTCCTTCGGCTTCAGCGGCGGATCGTCGGGCGGCGCGAGCCGGGCCGCGGCCATCGCCAAGGCGCCGTAGCTGCTGCTGCGGCCCGACTTGGCGTGCCGGATGCGGCCGTTTTCGGCCGCGCACTCGTCGGCCGGTACGCCCCAGGCGGCCGCAGCCGCGGCGCGCAGCATCTCGCGCGCGCTGGCGCCGGCTTGGCGCAGGCCGACATAGCCGCCGCGCACGCTGGACGAGCCGCCGGTGAACTGCTCGCCGAGCACGCGGGCGAGCCGGGTGACCAGCCAATCCTTGATGCCGGCCAGTTCGTCGGCATGGCTGCCGGTAAGCGCATCCTTCACCGCATAGAGGTTCTTGTAGGCGTCGTCGGGAGCCGCCGCGGCGATCCGCACCTTGCTCCAGTCGCATTCCAGCTCTTCCGCCAGCAGCATGGGCAGCGCGGTATAGACCCCCTGCCCCATTTCCGACTGGCTGACGACGATGGTGACGCTGTCGTCGGCGGCAATGCGCAGCCAGGCGTTGAAGGCGCCCTCCGGCACGGGCGCGGCGGCCATGCTGGCGGCATCGGCACGGGCGGGCAGGTGCAGCCCGATGACCAGCGCGCCGGCCACCGCACCGACGAGCAACTGGCGCCGGTTCACCTGCGGCAGTTCGCTCACGACCGCCGCCTCAAGCACCGCTGGCGGCATGGATCGCCCGGCGCACCCGGACGTAGGTGCCGCAGCGGCAGATGTTGCTGATCGCCGCGTCGATCTCCGCATCGCTCGGCTTCGGCGTATTTTGCAGCAGCGCCGCCGCTGCCATCACCATCCCGGATTGACAGTAGCCGCACTGCGGCACCTGAGCGGCGATCCAAGCCGCCTGCACCGGGTGCGAGCCATCCGTCGACAGTGATTCGATGGTGACGATGCGCCTGCCGGCCACGCTCGCGACCGGCACGCTGCAGGAGCGGGTGGCCTCGCCGTCCACATGCACCGTGCAGGCGCCGCATTGGGCGATGCCGCAGCCGTATTTGGTGCCGGTCAGGCCGATGCTGTCGCGCAGCACCCAGAGCAACGGCGTAGCCTCCTCCACCGCGAGTTCGTAGCGCTTGCCGTTGACATCGAGCACAACCAATACGACCTCCTCTGGTCGATGAACGGTCATTCCGGCAACTATAGCGAAGTGTTCGGCCGGCGCCTAGCTGCCCTTCGCCTGCCTGACGGTCTTAGGGCTGACGCTCGGCCACGGCGGCGCGGCTGTCCGACTTGAGCACGAAATCCACCGGCGCGCCGCTCTCGACAGTGCGGAAGTGGACCGGCACGCCGTTGCGGTCGGTCCAGACGTCCTGGCGCTTGCCGGTCAGCACCTCGTAATGGTGCACCGGCAAGTCGCGGCCAAGCACCGTTTCCGTGGTCATGCCGGCATCAATGACCTGCGCCGGTTCGATGCGGCCGCTCTTGGTCGACAGCAACATGGCCGGCATCGGCAAGGTGACCGACCAGGGGCTGGAGGTGTAGAGGCGCGCCGGCCCGAGCACGGTGCCGGACGGCGAGGTCACGGAGAAGCCGTCGGGGCGCGCCGCGCCGTCGACCGCGATGGGCTTGCCGTTGACGGTGGTGAGGCTGTGGAAGGTGAC
>DATKQA010000483.1:0-3987 GCA_035523835.1 Candidatus Sulfotelmatobacter sp. | reverse complement strand
GGTGGCTTCCTCGGTCTGGAAATCGACCTTGTGGGCGCGATAGAGCGCATCGACCGGGGTCGCCTCCATGAAGCCATAGGTGAAGCCGGAGGTATGCGTCAGCAGGTCCTTGAAGGTGATCTCGCGCGCCGCCGGCACGGTCTCGTAATCCTCAACGCTGCCGCCGGCGAAGACGCGCAGCTTCTTGAACATGGGCAGGTAGCGCGAGATCGGGTCGTCGAGCTGAAAGCGGCCCTCCTCGTAGAGCATCATGATGGCGGTGCTGGTGAGCGGCTTGGTCATCGAATAGATGCGGAAGATGGTGTCGGGGGTCATCGGCTTGTCGGCCGCGAGGTCCATCTTGCCGCAGGTTTCGAGGTGCACGATCTGGCCGCGGCGCGCGATCATGGTGATCAGCCCGGCCAGCTTCGCTTGCGCCACCAACTGCTGCATCCAATGGCTGATCCGCCCCAGGCGGCTGGTGGACAGGCCGACGGCTTCCGGCGCGGCCTTGCTGATCTGGTTCATGCGGACGGCTCCCTGACCGGACGATGCCGGCATGGTGTCGGAGAGCGGTGAGGCCGGTCAAGCATCGCCGCACCGCGGCGCTAAGCTTTCGTATACCATTGCGGCGGAGAATGCGGCAGGCGCGGTCCGCGACGGGCCGGGCGGTCTCCGGGGGACGACATGCACGAGCAGGATTGGCGCTACAGCCGCAGCCGGGCGTCACGCTCGCCGCGGCGGGGCAATCACGTCGCGGTGATGCAGGCCAGCCACTTTGCGCCACCGTTCATGGGCCTGACCTGGCGCCCGCAGCGGCCGCTTGCCGCAACCGCCTGGCGCCACCATATCAAGCGCATGCGCATGCTGCTCCTGGCCCTGCTCTCGCTGCTCGCCGCCGGCTGCGTCGCCGGCAACAGCGGCGGCGCCGGCCTCGATGTCAACGACCGGCTCGCCACCCATTGGGAGAGTGCCTGCGACAACGGTCCGGCAACCGACCGGCACGGCCTGCAGGGCGGCGGCAATTGCAGCGACTTCTCCGCCGGCGAGCGCGATCTCTATGTCGACTGGGCGCACGACCACGATTACCTGCGCACCCAGTAGATCGCCTACCTAGCCGGCCGCCTCAGGCTTCTTCGCGCCGATGCGTGGTTCCGTGCCGCCGGCCAGGCGGCGGATGTTCTGGTGATGACGGATGAAGACCAGCACCGCCAGCACGGCGGTGAGGCCGGCCAGCGCCAGCGAGCCGCCGGACCAGGCGATACCGCTTAGCGCCCAGGCATAGAGCGGCGTCGCGGCGGCGGAGACCAGGGTCGCGAGCGAGGAGTAGCGGAACAGCGCCGCGACCAGCAGCCAGGTGGCGCAGGCGAGCGCCCCGATCGGCCAGGCCAGCGCCAGCGCGAGGCCGAGGAAGGTGGCCATGCCCTTGCCGCCCTTGAAGCCGAGCCAGACCGGGAACAGGTGGCCGAGGAAGGCGCCGAGCGCCGCGATGAGGGCCAGATCGGCGTTGCCCCAGGCGCCGGCGATCAGCACGGCCGCGGCGCCCTTGGCGCCGTCGAGAACGAGCGTCGCGGCGGCCAGGTCCTTGCGGCCGGTGCGCAGCACGTTGGTGGCGCCGATATTGCCGGAGCCGATGCGGCGGATGTCGCCTTGCCCGGCGAGCCGGGTCAGCAGCAGGCCGAAGGGGATCGAGCCGAGGAAATAGCCGCCGAGAAGCGCCAGGCCCGCGTCGAGCAATTCGTCCATCAACCCTCCAGCGCCCGGTCGTAGACGGTGGCGCCGGCGACCACGGTGCGGACCACGCGCCCCTGCACCGGCCGGCCGTCGAAGGGCGAGTTCTTGGCCTTGGAGCGGAACTTCTTCTCGTCGATCCGCCAGGGCGCCTCCAGGTCGATGACGATCAGGTCGGCCGGCGCGCCCTTGGCCAGCCGGCCCTGCGGCAGCCGGAGGATGGCGGCGGGCCGCGCGGTCATCGCCTCGAGCAGGCGCAGCAGGGTGACCTGGCGGTTATGATAGAGCTCAAGCGCCAGCGGCAGCATGGTTTCCAGCCCGATGACGCCGAAGGCGGCCTGGGCGAAGGGCAGCCGCTTGCTCTCCTGGTCCTGCGGGCAATGGGCCGAGGCGATGACGTCGATGGTGCCGTCGGCGAGGCCGGCCACCACCGCCTTGCGGTCGGCCTCGGCGCGCAGCGGCGGCAGCACCTTGGCGAAGGTGCGGTATTCGCCGACCGCGGTCTCGTTGAGGGCGAAATTGGCCGGCGCCGCGCCGCAGGTGACGGCGAGGCCCCTGGCCTTGGCCCGGCGCACCGCGGCGATCGCCTCGGCGCAGGACAGGTGCGTCGCGTGCCAGCGGCCGCCGGTGAGTTCGACCAGGCGCAGGTCGCGCTCGACGAAGATGGTTTCCGCCGCGTCCGGGATGCCGGCGAGGCCGAGCCGCATGGCCATCTCGCCCTCGTTCATCACCCCGTCGCCGGCGAGCCGCGGGTCCTGGCAATGCACCATGATCAGCGCATCGAAGGTGCGCGCGTAGGAGAGCGCCCGGCGCATGAGCAGGGCATCGCCGACGGCGCGGTCGCCATCGCTGAAGGCGACGGCGCCGGCGCCGGCCAAGAGGCCGAGCTCGGTCATTTCCGTGCCGCGCAGCCCGCGGGTCAGCGCCGCCGCCGGCAGCACGCGCACGCAGGCGGTTTCGGCGGCCCGCCGGGCGATGAACCCGACCAGCGCCACCTCGTCGATGACCGGGTGCGTGTCGGGCATCGCCACCATGGTGGTGATGCCGCCGGCCGCCGCGGCGCGGGCCGCGGTGGCGAGCGTCTCCTGGTGCTCGGCGCCCGGCTCGCGCAGATGCGCCTGCAGGTCGATCAGGCCGGGGGCGAGCGCGTGGCCGCGGCAATCGACCTGCTCGATGTCGCTGCCGATGAAGGGCTTGCCAGGGCCGAAATCGACGATGCGGTCGCCCTCGGTCAGGAGGCTGCCGGCGCTGTCGAGCCCGCTCGTCGGATCGAGCAGGCGGGCGTGGTGATAGGCGATCCTGCGCCCGCTCACGAGGCGCCGCCGTCGTTGCGCAACCGTCCGGTCAGCACTTCGAGGCAGGCCATGCGCACGGCGACGCCCATTTCCACCTGCTCGCGGATGACCGAGCGGTCGATGTCGTCGGCGACTTCCGAATCGATCTCCACGCCGCGGTTCATCGGCCCGGGGTGCATGATCAGCGCATCCGGCCTGGCCGCCTCGAGCTTTTCGTAGTCGAGTCCCCAGAGGTGGAAATATTCCCGCACCGAGGGCACGAAGGCGCCCTGCATGCGTTCGAGCTGCAGCCGCAGCATCATGACGATGTCGCAGCCGGCGAGGCCGCGGCGCATGTCGTGATGTACCTCGACGCCGAGGCGCTCGACATCGGCCGGCAGGAGCGTCGGCGGCGCGATCAGCCGCACCCGCGCACCCATGGCGTTCAGCAGATGGATGTTCGAGCGGGCGACGCGCGAATGCAGGATGTCGCCGCAGATGGCGACGGTGAGGCCGTTCAGCCGGCCCTTGCGCCGGCGGATGGTGAGCGCGTCGAGCAGCGCCTGGGTCGGATGCTCGTGCGAGCCGTCGCCGGCGTTGATCACGGCGCAGGTCACCTTCTGCGACAGGAGCTGCACCGCGCCGGAATGCGGATGGCGCACCACCAGCACGTCGGGGTTCATGGCGTTCAAGGTCATCGCCGTGTCGATCAAGGTCTCGCCCTTCTTGATCGAGGAGGTGGAGACCGACATGTTGATGACGTCGGCGCCGAGCCGCTTGCCGGCCAGTTCGAAGGAGGTGCGCGTGCGCGTCGAATCCTCGAAGAAGAGATTGATCTGCGTCAGGCCGCGCAAGTGCGACTGCTTCTTGTCGACGCGCTGGTTTTGCGCCACGCAGGCCTCCGAGAGATCGAGCAGGTGGCTGATCTCGGCGGGCGAAAGCCCCTCGATGCCCAACAAATGCCGGTGCGGAAACGAGACGAGAGGGGACAAGTCAGTCATTA
>DATKQA010000482.1:0-15279 GCA_035523835.1 Candidatus Sulfotelmatobacter sp. | reverse complement strand
CGGTCGGCGAGCCGCTGCCGAGGTTCTGGTATTTGGTGAGGAAGTTCTGCGCCAGGTCGGCGCCGCCGGTGGTTCCCGCGATATAGACCGCCGGCTGCTGGCTGCTCGGATCGGCCTGAAAGGAGACCGTCTCGCCGGCGGCGGTGTAGACTTGCAGGCTGTAGGCGAAGGTGTTGGGATCCTGGCTCACCGCGACGGTGGATTGGATGTTGCCGTTGGCGCCGAGCTGCTGGTTGATGTAGTTGGCGATGCCGTTGATGCTTTGATCGCTGAGCTGGCTCAGATCGATCGGCACGCTGTAGGTGATGCCGCTCGCCGTGTTGGTGACGTTGATGGTGAAGCTGCCGCTGTAGTCGAGGCCCTGGATCGGCGCTTCGCTATTCGTCGTGATGGCGTTGCCGATGAAGCTCGACGGCGGATCCGGCTGTTCCGCGGTCGAGGTATCGGAAGATTGCTCCAGCCCCTGGATCGCCGTCATGGTCGGCGAGGAAATGCCCGATACGAAGCTGGTGAGCTGCTGCATGTAGTTCTGGAACTGGTTGTTCAGCAGCGCCGACTGGCTGGCGGCAGACGGACTTTGCGCCGCATAGGTGGCCAGCGTGTTCATCTGGCTCAAGCCTTGATAGAGCGCGAACAGGTTCTTGAAATCCTGCGTCACGTCGGGCCGATCGAGGCTCGGATCGTTCGGATTGAACAGCGGCGCATTGGCGTTCTGGAACACCTGCTGCAAGGTCGGCGTCGTGGTGCTCGCCGCTGCCGCCTGCCCTTGCGCCGTAAGCCAGGGCGGCGTGACATCGGTCGGCGCCGGCTCGACGCCGCCGCTGGTACCGCCGCTCGCCGCCTTGATTTGCGCGGCGATCACGGCCTGCGCGACCGTCGGATCGAGCGATGCCGTCGAGCTGTAGTACTGGCTCAACACGCTCATATCGAAAGGCTGGAAGCTGCTCGAACTGATCGACATGGAAGCCCCTGGCCGCTCCGGACGGCGCGCATAACGCACGGAGCGTGCATTGCAGCACACAGCCGTTAATCGATCGTTATCACCGGACCGGGGAATGGGCCCGCGCAACCACCGCAGACATGGTTAAAAGAAGCGGCAGGCGAGGCCGATCTGCAGGGTGGTCTGCCGGGTCCGGCTGTCGGGTTCGAAGAAGAAGAAGCCGCCGCCGGTCTCGATCACCATGTAGGCGGCGAACAGGTGCTTCTGCGCCGCGATCGACCGGTGGGTGGCGTCGTAGAACCAGGCCACGCGGCTCTCGAGCGGGAGCGCGTCCCAGGCGGCGCGATCCGCACGCCGGACATGCAGAAGCCTGATGCCGCCGGCCGATATCGCCGCGAAACGGTCGAGAACGAAGGCATAGCCGTTGCCGATGATGGCGTTGTTGGGACATTGCCGGATCAGCGTGTCGATCGCGCCGAGATGCTTGTGCTTGCCGGTCTCACGAAACTCGCAAAAGTTGCCGTAGCAGTCCCAGGCGGCATATTCGTGCGCGGCCTTGCCGTCGATGCCGTTAAGCCGGTAGATGCGGTTGATCACCTCCGTCAGCGACACCGTGCCGTCGCGACCGGTGCCGACGCCGAGAAGCTGCAGCTTGGTCCCGCTCATTCCCGGCGCCTCCCGTTACGGCTCGTTCACGCGGTGCCCACCGCCAAACAACGCGCGATGGCGCGGCATCCTGCGATGGCCGCATCCGGTGCGCATATTGATGTTCTTCCTTCGAGCAAACAAAAACACTGATTGATTTCAATAGGATGGCAAAAATATTGGAGATTCGCCGCAGTAATTTTGTTTTCGATTGCGAATAGCGTGGATGAATATTCGCGACTTTTGACTGTGTTTTTCGATATTCTTATATTTTCTTGTCGGATGCCGGCGATTGACACTCGACCACATCGGCAATTGGCGCCGGCCGGCGGCGACGGCGGTCGGGCAATAGGCGGGGGAGCGCGAAGACGTTATAGTAGGGCTCTCGATTTGGGGGCGCGGCACACAGGGGGAGATTCACCATGCGGTTATATAATTCCATCGGTCCCAACCCGCGCATGGTGCGCATATTCATGCACGAGAAGGGCATCGAACTGCCGCTGGTCAAGGTCGACCTCCTGGCCGGGGAAAACCGGCGCGAGCCCTATTTGAGCAAGAACCCCACCGGGCAACTGCCAGCGCTCGAACTCGACGACGGCACCGTCATCACCGAGATCATAGCCATCTGCGGCTATCTCGACGACGTCTACAAGGACAAGGGGCCTTCGCTGATCGGCAGCACCGCAAAGGAGCGCGCCGAAACGCAGATGTGGACGCGCCGCATCGACCTGAATATCGCCGAGCCGCTGCTCGGCGGCTTTCGCTATGCCGAGGGGCTGAAGCTGTTCCGCGACCGCGTCCGCTGCATCCCGGAGGCGGCGGATGGGCTCAAGGCGATCGCGCGCGACAACCTCGCCTGGCTCGACCGGCTGATGGCCGGCAAGGCATTCGTCGTCGGCAGCCGCTTCACCATGGCCGACATCTGGCTGTTCTGCATCCTCGATTTCGCCAAGACGGTCGGCCAGGCGCTCGACCCGGCCTTGGCCAACCTCGGCGCCTGGTACGAGCGCGTCAAGGCGCGGCCGAGCATGAGCGCCTGAGGCCTTCCCCGGCGGGCGCCGTGCACGGGCGAAGCAGGAGCGGGGACCGTTGATGGACCGCCATCTGGACGGCATCCGGCTGCTCGCCAGCCTGCCGCGCGACGAGCTGCGCCGCCTGGAAAAAAGCTGTGGCTGGCATCACTTCGCCGCCGGCGAGCAGATCTTCGACTGGAACTCGAACAGCCGCGACCTGTTCCTGATCGTGCGCGGCCGGGTCAAGCTGGTCAATCACTCGATGACCGGACGCGAGATCGCCTTCGCCACCGACATGGCCGGCGGCTATTTCGGCGAGCTCGCGGCGGTCGACGGCGAGCCGCGCTCGGCCGCGGCGATCGCCATCGAGGACAGTCTGCTGGCGACGCTGAGCGCCGAGATCTTCAACGAGCTGCTGCTCAAGTATCCGACGGTGATGCATGCGGTCATGTCGCGGCTGGCCAGCATCATCCGGGTGTGCGACGAGAGGATCATGGATCTGTCCACCCTCGGCGCCATGCAGCGCATTCATGTGGAGCTGCTGCGCCTGGCGGAGCCGGACCCGGTGCAGCGCAACGCCTGGGTCATCCACCCGATGCCGACCGCCAGGACCATCGCCGAAAGCGCCCTGACCAGCCGGGAAACCGTGTCGCGCGTGCTCAGCCAGTTGATGACTGGCGGCATCGTTCGGCGCAAGGACCGCAGCCTCTATATCGCCGACCGGGCGAAGCTCGAGGCCGTCACCAACCGCATCAACGCCATGGGCGACGAACGCATGGCGCGCTGACCGTCTCGCGCGCGTCGCCAAATTGCCGGCCGCTGCCGCCGCCGGCGAAAAGTGCGTGATGAAACACACACATAAAGATAAATGTTGAGCGCCCAAGGCATTTTCCGATTGACCGAGGGGTGTCGCGGAGTAGCATGACCCGATAAAGCGTAGTGTGCATTGCAATATGTCCGTTCGGTGTATCCGTCTGCTGGTTGGGGAGATGGGAATGAGCTGGTCGATTGGCCGTTGGGTGCGCAACCTGAGCCGCCGAGATCGACAGAGGCAGCCAATCATACCCAGGGGACAACGTTTCGCCGTCGTTGCGGGTTTGTTGCTGGCGACTTGGACGGCGGGGCAGCTCCTTGCGACCGATGCCGCCGCAGCCGATACCAATGGTTTGAATCTGACCGCCGTCGGCACCGATCCGCATTCGGCGTTGTATGCGGAGAGCAAGTTCCCATCCGCCGTGCAGTGCGCGCAATGCCATCCGAAGATCTTCATCGAATGGGCGTCGTCGAATCATGCCTATGCTTCGATCTCGCCCATGTTTCACAAGTTCGAGCAAGCCATCAGCGACCTGTCGTCGGGCACTGTCGGCACCTTCTGCGTGCGCTGCCACCAGCAGATCGCGACGCAGGTCGGCGAGCCGCGCGAGGAGCCGCTCTGGAAACGTTCGGAGATCGCCCGCGAAGGCATCACCTGCGTCACCTGTCACCATGTCACCACCGAGTTCGGCAAGGTCAACGGCGAGCGCAATGTGGAGCCCGGCAACATCTACCAGCCGGTGGCCAATTCCGGCCGCGCCCAGAACCTGCCGCAGGTGCTGAAGGATAAGGACTACTACAAGGTATCGGAGGCGCCGGGTCAGCCGGGCACGCCGATCCATCTCGGTTCGATCAAGTTCGACCAGATTTCTAAGTCGGAGTTCTGCGTCTCCTGCCACCAGGTGGCAGTCGATCCCGGCATCAAGCTGGAAGTGGTGTGGGACCAGTATCGCGACAGCCCGGCGTTCCGCCAGGGCATCACCTGCCAGGCCTGCCACATGGGCAAGGTGCCGGGGGTCAATTCCGGCTATGAGACCTGGCCGATCGCGATCGTGAACGGCCGCGTGGTCGGCGACCCGAACCGGCGGCATTCCAATCATGCCTTCTACGGCCCCGGCTACCCGATCGCCCACCCCGGCCTGTTCCCCTTCAACCAGCGCTCGTTCCGCTGGACCATCGAGGAATGGCTGGCGTTCGACTATCGCGCGCCCTGGGGCGAGGAGGCTTGGGAGGACAAGGTCGCCAGCGGCCAGATCAAGGCGACGTTCCCGGCCGTGTGGCAGAAGCGGGAGGATCGCGAGGCGGCGCGGCTGATCATCAACCAGAACTACAAGCTGCTCGAGGACAAGCGCCGGCTGCGTCAATCGGTGATGGAGAACGCCTCCCGCATCGACGGCCCGTTCTTCGACTCCGATCCCAAGGTCGGCAGCTCGCTGAGCTTCCACTACCGCGTCACCAACGTCGATATCGGCCATAATCTGCCTTCCGGCTCGCTCGGCGCGCAGCCGGAGATCTGGCTCGACACGGTGCTCATCGACCCCGATGGCAAGCGGGTGTGGGAGTCCGGCTACGTGGACTCCGCCGGCGACATGGAGAACCAGCATTCGCTCGACCGGGCCGCCGGCAAGGGCAAGGTCGATCACCAGCTCTTCAACCTGCAGACCATGTTCCTGACGACGAACATCAAGGGCACGGACCGCGAGATGTATCTGCCGGTGAACTTCGACATCGACCAGATACCCTTCATCCGCCCGTCGCCGGTGCCTTCGTCGGTGCTCAACCATCCGCCGTTCATCCGCATGGAAGGCCGCAGCATTCCGCCGGAAGGCTATCGCGACGCCAACTACACGGTTCCCGCGGAGGCAATGAGCAAGCCGGGGACCTATCGGCTGCAGGTCCGCCTGCGCAGCCGCGCCGAGCCGATCTACTTCATGAAGTTCGTCGGCGCGACGCGCGACATGGAGCAGGCCATCAATCAATGGATGATCGATATTCACCCATATGCGGCGAAATTTGAGGTGAGGTGACGTGACATTCAGGGGGGGGAGGACCGCGGTCGCGGTCGTCGCAGCGTCGCTGCTGGGCACGGGCGCGTGGGCAACCGCGGTGGGGGCACAAGCCGTACAGGATACGGCCACCGCCGGCAATGCGACGGCGCCCGCGGCCACGGCGACGGAAGTCACCGCGCCGGTGCGGATAGCCCAGGTGGCGCAGCGCCCGGACGCCGGCACGGCGCCGCAAACGCCGCCGAATGCCGCCGCGACGGCCGTCACGGCGCCGGTGCAGGTGGCGCAAGTGGCGCAGCGGCCGGAAAACGGCGCCGGGCCTGAATCGCCGCCGGCGGAAGTGCCGATCGAAAAGCAGCCGCCGCCGAAAATGTCGCCGCAGGCCTCGCCGACGCAAATCGAGGTCGGCAGCTTCGGCCCCGATCCCAACTATAGCGATCTCAAGTACAACGTCGCCGACCAGCTTGCCATCTATGGCGGCAAGCATGCCGTCATCGCCCCGCGCCCGCTCCTGGAACTCGGCCCCGACCTCTATGCCGCCGGCCCGATCGGCGATGGCATCAACCTGTTCGGCAACAAGGACCGGCTGTTTCCGCAATTCGAGATTTTCGGCGATTGGCGCACCGCCTATGGCTATTCGAATAACGGCAACAAGAAGGAAAACTCCGAAATCGCCACCCGCATCAACCTCGACGTCGACCTGAAACTGACCGCCACCGAACGCATCCACGCCTTCTTCCAGCCGCTGCAGCAGAACGGCGCTTTCACGCGCACCGAGTTCGGCGGCGCGGGGCATGCCCAGAGCCAGTTCCTGCATAATGGCAACGTCAAGGATCTGTTCTTCGAAGGCGACATCGGCGCCATCACCGCCGGCATCACCGACAATTATCAATCCTTCGACATGCCCGTGGCCGCGGGCTTCGTGCCGCTGCTGTTCCAGAACGGCGTCTGGATGAACGATGCGGTGATCGGCGGCGCGGTGACCGTGCCGTCGCGCAACGTGAAGCAGCTCGACATCACCAACATGGACATCACCTTCTTCGGCGCCGGCGACAAGGTGACGACCAAGGCTCTGGTCAACAAGGACGGCAGCTTCGCCGATGACGCCGGCAGGTTGTTTGGCGTTGCCAGCTTCATTGAAACACTAAGCGGCTACATCGAGGCTGATTACGGCTACGTCCAGGATACCCGTCCCGGACCGACCAACTTCAGCTACAACAACGCCTCGCTCGCCTTTACCAAACGCTATTTCGACACGATATCGAACAGCGTGCGCGTGGTCTGGAACTTCGGCCAGAATCCCGGCCAGAATGCCCCCAAGACCGCCGATGGCGCCATCCTGCTCTTGGAAAACTCGCTGATCACCGACAACGAACAGCTCTTCGTTCCCTATCTGAACGGCTGGATCGGCGGCAGCCATCCGCAATCCTTGGCCCGTGACGCGGCGCAGGGCGGCATCCTGCTCAATACCGGCATCAACTTCGAAACCGACAACCTGGTCAATTTCCCCAAGCTCGACGATACCGGCGAACATACCTTCGGCGGCGCGCTCGGCGTCGAATATCTGTTCGACCTGCATCAGCAGATCGTGTTCGAATTGGCGACGGTGCAGGTGATCGGCGGCCCGGACAAGGTGGGACGGCCGGCGAAGGGCGACGAATACGGCGTCGGCGTGCGCTACCAATTGCCGCTGAACGACCGCTGGATTCTTCGCGCCGATGCCATGGCGGCGCATCGCGACGACGACGATCCGCTGCTCGGCGTGCGCTTCGAAATCCGCCGCAAGTTCTGACGGCCGATCTTCCGGCTATTCGGCCGCGGCCAGGAGCGGCTCAGCGGCCTGATCGCGCCGCAGCCAGCGGCGCAGGAAGCGATTGAGCCAGCGTTCGATCGCCGGCTCGAAGCGCTCACGCAGCGGCAATTGCTCGGCGAGCGGCTGTGCGCCGGGCAGGGTCAGTTTGTCGGTCGCTTCCTTCGCCCACCGCTCCATGATCGCCGGCGTGACTTCGGGATGGAACTGCAGCCCGAACGCCGCGTCGCCGTAGCGGAAGGCCTGGTGCGGGAAGTGCCGGCCGGTGGCGAGCAGAACCGCGCCGCGCGGCAGATCGAAGCCCTCGCGGTGCCACTCATAGGCGTGAAAGCCCGGATCGAACAGGTCGCGGCCGGCCGCGGTCGGCTCCACCGGATAATAGCCGATCTCGTGATAGCCCTCGGCGTGGGGGCCAACCCGGCCGCCGAGATGGCGCGCCAGCATCTGCCCGCCGAGGCAGATGCCGAGATAGGGCTTGCCGGCGGCCAGCGCCCTCTCGATCAGATCGCGCTCGGCGCGCATGAAGGGGAGATGATCGTCGTTGGCGCTCATCGGCCCGCCGAAGATCACCACGCCGGCGTGGGCACCGAGATCGGCCGGGAGATCGTCGCCGCACGACGGCCGGCGCAGATCGAGCGCGCAACCGAGCTGCTTCAGTTCACTGGCGACGCGGCCGGGATCGGAATGGGCTTGGTGGGCGACGAGGAGGATTGGCGCGGACATGGTCCGGTCGATACTAGGCGGGAGGTGGTTAGCAAAGCGTTGCGGCTGAAGGCATTATGCCGCCAATTGCGCCGGAACTGGGGCGGCGTCGCGACCGCCCGGCCGTGACAAAGAGTCGCGCATCGGCTACATCCCGGCGCATGCCCGCTTCCGCCAATCCGCGCGCCGCCGCTGCGGCCATGCTTGCCGCCGTGCTGGGCCGCCGCCGGCCGTTCGACGAGGCCTTGGCCGCCACCCTGGCGCCGGACGGTGCGGCCGCATCGATGCCGGCGCGCGACCGCGCCTTCGCCCGGCTGCTGGCGGCGACCGTGCTGCGCCGGCTCGGCCAGATCGATGCGGTGCTGGCCGCCTGCCTGGAACGCCCGTTGCCGGCGGAAGCGGCGGAGCGAAACCTGCTGCGGCTCGGCGTGGCGCAGCTTCTGTTTCTCGCCACGCCGCCCCATGCCGCGGTCGACAGCGCCATGCGGCTGGTGCCGCCGGCAAGCCGCTATCGCGGTTTGGTGAACGCGGTGCTGCGCCGGATTTCGCGCGATGGCGCCGGCTTGCTCGCCGGCCAGGACGCGGCGCTGTTGAATACGCCGGCCTGGCTTTGGCAAAGCTGGCGGCAGGCCTATGGCGAGGATGTGGCCCGGCGCATTGCCGAGGCCCATGGCCGCGAACCGCCGCTCGATCTCACCGCACGAGACGCCGCCGAGCGCTGGGCCGGACCGCTCGCCGCGACGCTGCTGCCGACCGGCAGCCTGCGGCGCGAGACGGGCAGCCCGGTCGAGGCCTTGCCGGGTTTCGCCGAGGGCGCCTGGTGGGTGCAGGATGCCGCCGCCGCCTTGCCGGCCAAGCTTTTCGGCCCGGTCGCGGGCAAGCGGGTCGTCGATCTCTGCGCCGCGCCCGGCGGCAAGGCGGCACAACTCGCCGCCGCCGGCGCCCACGCGATCGCCGTGGAGCGATCGCCGGCACGGGCACGGCGCCTGCGCGACAATCTCGCCCGGCTGCGTCTCGAGGCGGAGATCGTGGTGGCGGACGCTGCCGTCTGGCGGCCCGAGGCGCCCGTCGATGCGATATTGCTCGACGCTCCCTGCAGCGCCACCGGCACCGTGCGGCGGCATCCCGACGTTCCCTGGCTGAAGCAACCCGAGGACGTGGTCAGGCTCGCCACCATGCAAGACCGCCTGCTCGATGCGGCGGTCGGCATGCTGCGGCCGGGCGGCACGCTGGTTTATTGCGTCTGCTCGCTCGAGGCTGCGGAAGGGCCGGCCCGCATCGCACGCCTGCTGGCGAGCCGGCCGTCGCTCGCCCGCGTGCCGATCGGGGCGTCCGAGGTCGCCGGCCTGGCCGAACTGCTCACCGCCGACGGCGATCTCCGCACGCTGCCTTGCCATCTCGCCGAGGCCGGCGGCATGGACGGCTTCTACGCCAGCCGCCTGGCTAGATATGATGAGGGATTGATGCGCTAGTGCGGCAGGAAGAGATAATCGCCGCCGCCGATGAAGCCATCGAGCGCGCGGCCGAGATCGTCGAAGCGATAGGCGCGATAGCCCAGGGATTGCAGCAGGGCGACGGCATCTTCCGGCCGGTCGCCGGCGCGGGCGAGATGCGCCGCCACCAGTTCCAGCATCAGCACCGGACGAAAGCGGGCGAGGCTCTGGCGCGCGCCTTCGAGCAGGCGCATCTCCCAGCCTTCGATGTCGGCCTTGATGAAATCCAGCCGCTTCAGCCCGGTTTCGACGACGAATCGATCGAGGGTGGTGAGCGGCACGGTTTCCGCCCGCACTGCGCGACCATCGTTGCCGGCGCCGAGATGGCCGAGACCGAAGCCGAGGTTGCCGCGCCGCTTGATCGGCAGCGACAGGGTTGCCGCGCCGACCGCGTCCGACAGGCCGGCGGCGATGACGGTGACATTGTTCAGCCCGCGCAGCCGCACCATCGGTTGCAGGATGCTGCGGGCATAGGCACCCGGCTCGAAGGCATAGACGTGGCCGCGGCGCGCCAGTCCGGCGAACAGTTTGGCGAATTGCCCGGCATGGGCGCCGACATCGACGACGATCGATTCCGCGCCGATATGACGGCCGAGCAACGGCAGCAGGTCGCGATGATGTTGCTTGGCGACTGCCTTGAAGAAGTGCGCGCACCAGGTGAGCCGTTGGCGGGGCGTGAGGTCGAGGCGTGGCATCGGCCGGCAGTCATACACCGCGCCGCGCACGCATGCCAGCGCACCGGCGCCGGCTTGCGGGTCCAGGGCCAACCTGCTACCACAGCAGGCCATGCAGCAGCCGGTGCGCGTCGCGCCTTCGATTCTGTCGGCGGATTTCGCCAAACTCGGCGAAGAGGTGCGTGCCGTCGGCGCCGCCGGCGCCCACTAAATCCATGTCGACGTGATGGACGGGCATTTCGTGCCCAACCTCACCATCGGCCCCGCTGTGGTGCGCGCGCTGCGACCGCATTCGCTGCTGCCCTTCGATGTCCATCTGATGATCGCGCCGGTCGATCCCTATGTGCAGGCCTTTGCCGAAGCCGGCGCCGACATCATCACGGTGCATCCGGAGGCCGGGCCGCACCTGCACCGCACCCTGCAGCTCATCCGTTCGTTCGGCAAGAAGTGCGGCGTTGCGCTCAATCCGGCGACGCCGGTCGACATGGTGCTGCCGGTGCTCGGCGACATCGACCTGGTGCTGGTGATGAGCGTCAACCCGGGTTTCGGCGGGCAGAAGTTCATTCCCGAGGTGGTCGACAAGATCCGCCGCATGCGCCTGGCGATCGACATCAGCGGCCGCGCCATCGACCTCGAGGTCGACGGCGGCATCACCGCGGAAACCGCGCCAACCGCGATCGCTGCCGGCGCCGACGTTCTGGTCGCGGGCACGGCGACCTTCGCCGGCGGCGCGCCGGCCTATGCCGCCAACATCGGCCGGCTCCGCGGACGGATGTGAACGCGTGCCCCCCGCCAGCCAGCCGCGCGGTCGGGGCCGCTGGTTCCGCGAAGCGGCCAGCCGGCTCGTCTTCGCCAGCCCGCTCTATGGCCTGACGCTTCGCGGCCGTCGGCCGACGCGGCTTCTGCTCGCGGCCGAAGATCCCTGGCCCGGCGACGCGGCGACGGCCGACGCGCTGTTCCAGGGCCGCTTCCGCTTTGCCGGCGAAGAAGGCCACGCGCGCAACCAGCCGCCCTGGGACATCGCCGACCGCAGCGACGCCTGGCGGGCGGCATTGCACGGCTTCGCGTGGCTCAGGCACTTCCGCAGCGCCGGCGGCGATGCGGCGAAACGCCAGGCGCGCGCCCTGGTCGCTTCCTGGCTGGCACGGCACGGGCGCTGGAACCCGCTGGTCTGGCGGCCCGATGTGCAGGGCCGGCGTCTCGTCGCCTGGCTCGGCAACGGCGGCTTCCTGCTGGAAGGCGCCGACGATGCCTTCCGCGCGGCCTTCCTGCGCAGCCTGGGCGAGCAGAGCCGCCAGCTCGGCCGCGCCGTCGGCCTTGCCGCCCCCGGTGCCGGCAAGTTGATCGCGGTTTCCGGCCTGATCCACGCCGGCCTCTGCCTGCCGAACATGCGCCGCTGCCTGGCGCAAGGCGCCTATCTGCTCGACCGCACCCTCGCCGAGCAGATCCTGCCCGACGGCGGCCACGCCAGCCGCTCGCCGAGCCTGCAACTGCAGGTCTTGCGCGACCTGGTGGCACTGCGCGGCGTGCTGATGCAGGCGAAATTCGAGATCCCGCTGGCGCTGCAGAATGCCATCGACCGCATGGCCCCCATGCTGCGCTTCTTCCGCTACGGCGACGGCCGGCTCGCCCTATTTAACGGCGGCCGCGAGGGCGACGACGGCGAGGTCGATTTCGTGCTGTCGCGCGCCGACGCCAAGGGCAAGCCGCTGACCAGTGCGCCGCACAGCCGCTACGAACGCGTCGCCGCGCGCCGCACCTTGCTGCTCATCGATGTCGGCGTGCCGCCGACGGCAATTCCCGGCGCCCTGGCCCATGCCAGTCCGCTGGCGTTCGAATTGAGCGTCGGCCGGGAACGCCTGGTGGTCAATTGCGGCGCGCCGGAAAATCCGGCGAGCGAGCTGGCCCGCGTGCTCCGCGCGACGGCCGCCCATTCGACCCTGACCCTCGCCGATACCAACGCCGTGGCGCTCGGCGGCGGCCACCCGTTGAGCGTGACGGCGATGCGCAACGAGGCCGACGGCAGCACCTGGATCGATGCCAGCCACGACGGCTATGTCAGGGATTTCGGGCTGACCCATCGCCGGCGCCTCTATATCGATGCCTCCGGCGAGGATGTCCGCGGCGAGGACAGTCTGTCGGGCGCCGGCAAGAGCGGGCTGCCCTTCGCCGTGCGCTTTCATCTGCACCCCGACGTGCATGCCTCGCTGGTGCAGAACGGCAGCACGATATTGCTGAAGCTCGCCGGCGGCAGCGGCTATCGCATGCGCGCCGCCGGCGGCGCGCTGAAGCTCGAGGAAAGCATCTATCTCGGCAGCGGCGCGATGCGCCACGGCGAGCAGATCGTCATCAGCGGCGTCACCGCGGCCGAAGGCGAGACGCGGGTGAAATGGGCGCTCAGCAAAATACAGCCGCCGGCACCGGAGGCGAAATCCATCGCCGGCGACGAGGCCGAACGCAACGATTAGAAGCTGATCCGGCTGTATCGAAGCACCGGCGTGGCGCCAGCGCGAACCGCTCCGCCAAGCCCGAGGCGACGAGCGATGTCGTCGCCTCGGTCGAGCGCCGCGACACGGCGGGCGTGCGCCATGTCGCCGGATCGGATTCTAATGTCGGAAGTGCCGCATGCCGGTCAGCACCATGGCGAGGCCGGCCTCGTCGGCAGCGGCGATCACCTCCTTGTCGCGCAGCGAACCGCCGGGCTGGATCACCGCCGTGGCGCCGGCTTCCGCCGCCGCCAGCAGGCCGTCGGCGAAGGGGAAGAAGGCGTCGGAAGCGACCACCGAACCCCTGGCCCAGGCGCCCGTTTCGCCGGCCGCCTTGGCGGCGTCTTCCGATTTGCGCGCGGCGATGCGCGAGGAATCGACGCGGCTCATCTGGCCGGCGCCGATGCCGACGGTGGCGCCGTTCCGGGCATAGACGATGGCATTCGACTTCACGTGCTTCGCCACCGTGAAGGCGAAGCCGAGATCGGCGAGCTCCCGCGCCGTCGGCGCCCGTTTGGTGACCACCTTCAACTCGGCCGGATCGACCCGGCCGTTGTCGCGGGTTTGCAGCAGATAGCCGCCGGCAACCGACTTCAGCACCATGCCGCCGGCCGCCGGATCGGGCAGCGCGCCGGTCAGCAGCAGGCGCAGATTCTTCTTCGCCGCCAGGATGCGCTCGGCCTCCGCGTCCGCGTCCGGCGCCACGATCACCTCGGTGAGGATCTCGACGATATGTTTCGCCGTGACGGCATCCAGCCGGCCGTTGAGCGCGATGATGCCGCCGAAGGCGCTGACCGGATCGCAGGCCAGCGCTTTCGCGTAGGCCTCGGCGAGGGTCGCGCCGCGCGCCACGCCGCAGGGATTGGCGTGCTTGATGACGGCGGCCGCCGGCCCTTCCCTGGGGTCGAACTCGGCGATCAGTTCGATGGCGGCATCGGTATCGTTCAGATTGTTGTAGGACAGCGCCTTGCCCTGCACCTGGCGCGCCGTGGCGATGCCGGCGCGCGGCACGCCGCCGATGTAGAAGGCGGCCGTCTGGTGCGGGTTCTCGCCATAGCGCAACAGTTCCTTGCGCTCGGCCGCCAGCACCAGACGCTCGGGAAAGGTCTCGCCGAGCTCGGCCGCGAACCAGCCGGCGATCGCCGCGTCATAGGCGCCGGTGCGGGCAAAAGCCTTGGCCGCCATGCGGCGGCGAAAAGCCGATGTGGTGGCGCCCTGGCTCGCCGTCATCTCCGCCTGCAGCGCCGCATAGTCGGCGACATCGACGATCACCGTGACGGCGCCGTGGTTCTTCGCCGCCGAACGGATCATCGCCGGGCCGCCGATATCGATATTTTCGATGCAGGTGGCGAAATCGGCGCCGCGCGCCACCGTCGCCTCGAACGGATAGAGATTGACCACCAGGAGATCGATGCTGCCGATGCCGTGCTGGCGCATCGCCGCCTGGTGCGCGGCATTGTCGCGCAAGCCGAGCAGGCCGCCATGCACCTTCGGATGCAGGGTCTTCACGCGGCCGTCCAGCATTTCCGGAAAACCGGTATAGTCGGCGACCTCGCGCACGGCGATGCCGGCATCGGCGAGCGCCTTGGCCGAACCGCCGGTGGACAGAATCTCCACGTCGCGCCCGGCGAGAAAGCGGCCGAGCTCGACCAGGCCGGTCTTGTCGGAAACGGAAAGCAATGCGCGGCGGATGCTGGGGGCGTCAGGCATTCGGCAGGCTCCTGGCAGGGACAGATAGGATCAATGTTGCGTCGCGAGCCGCGGCGGCGGCGGCGCGGCGGAATATTCCGGCACCAGGCGGCGCATCAGGTTCAGCGTCTCCTCGCCGCGCCGCGCCTCGGCCACCGCCGCCAACTGGTCGAGCAGCGGCACCAGCAGGCCATAGTCGATCAGCCGCGGCGCCGCCAGCAGGATGCCGTCCTGTGCGGTCGGCACCAGATGCTCGCTCTGGTGCAGCAGCTCCTCGTGCAGCTTCTCGCCCGGCCTGAGCCCGGTGAAAACGATCCTGACGTCGACGTCGGGCCGGAGACCGGCAAGACGGATCATCTGCCGCGCCAGATCCTGGATGCGCACCGGCTCGCCCATGTCGAGCACGAAGATCTTGCCGCGCCCGCCGCCGACATCCGCCGGCATGGCCGAGGCCTGCAGGGTGAGTTCCACCGCCTCGCGCGTGGTCATGAAATAGCGGGTGATCTCGGGATCGGTGACGGTGAGCGGGCCGCCGTAGGCAAGCTGGCGCTGGAACAGGGGCACCACCGAGCCGGTCGAACCCAGCACGTTGCCGAAGCGCACGGTGACGAAACGCGTGCCGCCGCGGCTCGCCTCCAGCACGCTCAGCGCCTGACAGTAGATTTCGGCGATGCGCTTGCTGGCGCCCATCACGCTCGACGGATTGACCGCCTTGTCGGTCGAGATCAGCACCATCACCGCCGTGCCGCTCTCGCGGCAGACGTCGGCGACATGGCGTGTGCCGGCGACATTGGTCAGCACGCCTTCGGTCGGGTTCTCCTCGACCAGCGGCAGGTGCTTGAAGGCCGCCGCGTGAAACACCAGCTCGGGCCGCTCCGCCTGGAAGACCGCGGCAAGCCGCGTGCGGTCGCGCACGTCGCCGAGCAGTGCCGCCCGTGGCACGTTCGGCCACTTCTCGCCGAGCTCCAGATCGATCTGGTAGAGATTATGTTCGCCGTTCTCCAGCAG
>DATKQA010000481.1:0-2200 GCA_035523835.1 Candidatus Sulfotelmatobacter sp. | reverse complement strand
GCAGCTCAGGCCTTGACCAGCGCGCGATAGTCGAGCCGGCGATGGAACCAATATTCGTAGCCGGAGACGTTCTTTTGCATCGCCACGTTGACATAGGGCTGATAGAGCGGCACGCGGGGAATATCGGCGAAGGCCAGGTCGACAAAGCCCTTCACGTCCTTGTCGTAGGTTGCCGCATCGCCGCTGGCGGCGGCCGTCCGCGCGCCATCGATCAGCGCATCCATCGCCTTCGACTGATAGCTCATGGTGTTGAAGACGGAATTCTGGCCGTGATAGCACCAGAAGAAGAAATATTCGGGATAGTCGAGCCAGCCGGAGAAGACGTTGGTGAAGAGCGGCATCACCTTCTTGTTGAGCTCGGTGCGCCAGTTGGCGCCTGGAATCTTGTTGATGGTGGCGCGGATGCCGATCTGCGCCAGGCTTTCCTGGGTCAGCACGCAGAGCGGCTCGTTGACCACGGCAAAGCCGAGATCGAAGGAGAGCGTGGTGTCGAAGCCGTTGGCATAGCCAGCCTCGGCCATGAGCTGCTTGGCCTTGGCGATGTCGGTGTTGAAACTGTGCGGCTGCGGCCAGCTTGCAGTGACCGGCGTGCCCGGCGGCGCACCGAACATCGGCTTGGCCAGACCGAAGAGCACGGCATCCATGATCTTCTGATAGGGAATGGCATAGGCGACGGCCTGGCGCACCTTGAGATTGTCGAAGGGCGGCCTGGCGACGTTCATGCCGATATACTGAATGCCGTTGCTGTAGGGTGTGGAGACGATGTCGAGCTTGCCGATCGATTTCAGCTCGTTGAAATCCTTGTTCGGCAGGTCGTAGGAGATATCGGCATCGCCGCGTTCGAGCAGCGCGCGGCGGTTGCCGGCGTCGGGCACCATGCGCCAGACGATGCGGCGCACCTTCGGCAGCGCACCGCCCTTCCACTTGTCGTTGCGCTCGAAGATCACCTCCGTGTCGGGCGTCCACTTGACCACTCTGTAGGCGCCGCTGCCGGCGGTGTTCTGCTTGGTATAGGCAAGGCCCCAGGGATCGTTCGCCGCGGCGTTCTTCTTCACCAGGCCGGAGTTGATGACGCAGGGCACGATGACCGCCAGGTCCGGCACCGTGAGCCGATCCTTGCGCAGGAAGTCGATGCGGAGCGTATGATCGTCCACGACCACGAACTGTTCCGGCTTTTCCAGCGAGCCCGCCTTCATCTGGAAAGTCGGGAAGCCGCCGACGGTCACGGCACGGTCGAGCGACCATTTCACGTCCGCGGCGGTGACCGGCGCGCCGTCGTGGAAAGTGGCGTCCTTGCGCAGCTTGAAGGTGACCGACATGTCGCCGACGGCCATGTCTTCGGCCAGTTCCGGTTTGAACTTGTCGCGGTCATAGTATTTGACGCCGTTTGCCAGCGTCTTCATCTCGTGGCTGATCAGGCGGTCGTAGCAGTTCCAGTTCGCCTCGTAGCCGGGCACGTTGGTGCCGACGCCCTGGATGTCGAGATTGTTCGGCCCGCTTTCCGACACGATGAGGAGGGTCTCCTGCCGCGCGTCGGCCTTGACCGGTGACCAGATGGCCGGCGCGGCCAGACCGGCGCCGCCGGCGAGCGCCGCGAGCGATGCGGATTGCAGAAACGTGCGACGATTCATGGCTGCCCCTTCCCCGCGTTTGCTGCACTGCACTTCAAGAGCCGTGCCAAATCGATCCGGCGTCGCGGAAGGCGCACAAGGCCTTGAATCGCGACCGGTTTCCGCGGCAGGAATAGGGAAGATTGCCGAGCGGCGCGGCGGTCAGAACTTGAACAACTGGGATAATTGCATGCAACTTTGCATGCAAAAGCGGCAAGCACGCGAAGCGCGCCGCTCTTGCTGGCTGCTTGGTCGAAGCCGAGGTGAAGGGCTGATTAGTCGCGCCGCTCCAAATTGTCCGCGAGCCGCGCCTGTAAAGCGCCGATGTCGATCTGGCGGACCGAACCGGCGCCGGCGAGGTCGAGCGCGTGCGCCGCGGCGGCGCCCATGGCGATGCAGGGTCCCATGACGCGGACCGAGGAGAGCGCCGCCGGATCGCCGTCGGTGCAGCGGCCGGCGGCGACGAGGTTGTCGGCTTCCGCCGGCAACATCATGCCGAGCGGAATCCAGTGCATGTGGTCGTCGCCGAATTCCTCCCAATGCACGTCGTCGGCGCGCTGGTGCAGCTCGATCGGCCAGGAGCAGCGGCC
>DATKQA010000480.1:0-3536 GCA_035523835.1 Candidatus Sulfotelmatobacter sp. | reverse complement strand
GTGCTGTTTCGCGGCTCGATCGGCCGCACGGACCTGCCGCAGGGCAATTATGAGTCGCTGATCAAGGCCGTCCGCGAACGGCTGTTCCCGCTCGGCGACGACATCACCTTCGTTCCCGGTCACGGCGATACCTCGACCTTCGGTTGGGAGCGCCGCACCAACCCCTATGTGTCCGACCTCGCCGTCGAGGAATAGGGCGCGGTCGAGGGCAGGCTACATGCCGCCGCTGCCGTCGGATTCGCGGATGCGCTCGGCGTTCACCGGCGGCAGCAGGTTGACGAGGACCTGATCCATCATCTGGCGAAAGGCCAGGTCGGTCGGCGCGCCGGCCGCGGCGCCGTCGGCGACCAGGCTCGACAGCACCTGCCGGCCGGCGCAGAAGCTCGCCTGCACATGCAGGCCTGCCGCCGCGGAAACCTGCGGCAGGGCCGGCAAGTCGCTGCAGGCTTCTCCGGCACCGGCGCCGAAGACCAGGACGAGGCGATAGCCTCTGTCGTGAATGTCGGCCGGAACGAAGCGTACCGCGCCGAGCCAGCCCGGTGCCGAGAGCACGGCGGCCACCGGCGCCGCGTCGCTGCCGCTGCTGCCGAAGGGCGAGCCGTGAACTTCCACCGCCATGGTCCCGAGCCGCGTCACGTATCGCACCAGGCTCGGGTCGTAGGCCGGCGATTGATCGAGCGCGCCGATGCGCACGCCGCTGCCGGCGCAGGCGGCGAGGAGGAGAGCGAGCAGGAGCGGGCGGCGCATGGGGTCAGGATGGTCCGCGGTTCAGGCCTTGCGGCCGCAAATGCGCGTGAGCACGCCCGGGACGAAAGCACTGACCGTTACGTCGCGAAAGCCCGCACGCCGGAAATAGTCCATGCATTCGCCGGTGGTGTGCGCCACGCCGGTCGAATCATGCAGTGCCTCGCTCAGGCCCCAGAGCGAGGCGCTGAGCGGCCCGGCGCGATCGTCGTCGAGGGTCTCGCCGATCAGATGCATTTCGCCGCCCGATGCCAGTGCCGCATGGGCCTTGGCGATGACCATGGCGATGATCTCGCGGCTGTAGAGCGGCAGGTTGCTGGCCATCACCGCGACGTCGGCGCCGGCCGGAAAGGCGTCGCGGGTGAAATCGCCGGCCACGGCGCTGACCCGGTCGTCGACGCCGTGATCGGCGATGAATTCGCGCGCCACCACGGCGACCGGCGGCAGGTCGAAGACGATGGCGCGGAGCGTCGGGTGCGCCTTCGCCGCGGTGATGCTATAGGCGCCGGAACCGCCGCCGAGATCGAGCAGCAGCCTGCGGCGCGCCAGATCGACCTGGCGCACGAAGCGGCGCCCGGCGCCCATGCCGATGCTGTAGGTGGCGGCGTGATAGCGCCGCGCATCCTCGACGGTGAAATGCTCGTACATGCCGAGCACATGCGGCGCACCGGTGCGGCGCAGATGGTCGCCGAGGCGGCCCCATTCCCCCCAGCGCGGCTTGGTGAACAGCATCCAGGGGCCGGCATAGGACGGTTCGCCCTCGACCAGGAAGCGGGCGACGTCGGGGGCGTTGAGGAAGCGTTCGCCGTCGCGCTCGACGAGGCCCATGGCGACGCAGGCGGTGACCAGCCGTTCGGCATTGATGGGCGTGATGGCGAGCGTCGCGGCGATCGCCGCCAGGCTGTCGGCGCCCTTGGCGATCGCGGTAAAGAGGCCGATCTCGACCGCCGCCATCAGGGTTGCCGACTGCTGGTAGGCCAGCGCCAATCCTTGCAGACGGACCGTATCCAGTCGCGGTTCCGCGGCCTTGCTCATGCGCAATACTCCCCGGCGGCTTTGTTGCACGATGCGCCCCCCGCAGGCTACCGCCGAAACCGCCTTGCGCCCAGGGCCGACCATTTCGTCTTGGCACCGGCCCGGCGATGCGACAGGCTGGCGCGGGACATTGGCGAGGTGCGCGCATGCCAACAGCAAGGACGCTTGGCGCCGGCTTCTTCTTCGACGATCTCAGCCTCGGCTTCCGTTTCCGCAGCCAGTCGCGCACGGTCACCGAGGCCGACCTGGTGAATTTCGTCAATCTCACCTGGATGAACGAAGGGCTGTTCACCGACGTGGCCGCCGACGAGGGCCGGGCGATCAAGGGCCGCTTCGTGCCGGGCGCGCTCGTCTATGCCTTCGCCGAGGGCCTGGTGATGCCGAGCATCCAGGGTGCCGGCCTGGCCTTCCTCACCGCCGAGATCGATGTCAAAGCGCCGACCTTCGTGCAGGACACCATCCATGTCGAGGTCGAGGTGGTGGAACTGCGTCCGACCTCCAAGGGCCAGCGCGGCCTTGCCCGCACGCTCAATCGCGTGCTCAACCAGAAGGGCGAGCTGGTGCTGACCTACAATCCGCTACGGATGCTGAAGCGGCGGCCGGCCTGACCGCTCACTCTTCCGCCGGTGCGCCGCGCAGCCGCTTGATGCCGGCGCGGTGCAGCTTGCTCTGCAGCCGTCGCCGCCGCGCTGCCGCGGTCGGCCTGGTGGCGCGGCGCTGGGTCGGCGGCGTCGCCGCCTCGCGCACCAGAGCGAGCAGGCGCTCGAGCGCGTCCTGGCGATTGCGCGCCTGGCTGCGATAGCGCTGGGCCAGGATGACGATCACGCCGTCGCGCGTCATCCGCCGGCCGGCCAGCCGCTCCAGGCGCAGGCGCACGTCGCCGGGCAGCGACGGCGAGCGCCGGATGTCGAAACGGAGCTGCACGGCCGTCGCCACCTTGTTGACGTTCTGCCCGCCGGGGCCGGAGGCATGCACGAAGCTTTCCTCGATCTCGTTCTCGTCGAGGGCGATGCGGGCGGTGACGCGAATCATGGCGAGAGGCTATAGCGCGTTCGCCGCGCCAAAGCAAAACGGCGGGCCAGGCCCGCCGCCGTTGCGTTGAAATCGCCGGCTCGGCTTCAGGCGGCCGCGGCGCGCCGCCGCCGCCAGGCGCCGAGGCCGATCAGGCCGGCGCCGAAGATCAGCAGGCTGCCCGGCTCCGGCACCGGCACCACCAGATCGGCGAAGGCAAAGCCGTTCTGGAAGCCGTTGGCGTCTTCGTTCGCGCAGGCGTCGCCATCATTCGCCGGGTCGCCGCATTGCAGAGTGATTGACGTTAGATCGGCGGCCCCGGTCCAACCGAAGAACTGCGGGGTATCGAAGTCGACCGGTCCATTCGAGCTGATCACGGTACCGTCGCTCAGGATGACCGACATGTCGAAAGGCTCGTTGCCGGTCGCCATTTCCAAGCCGAAGGCCGGCAGATTGGCCGAGAGCGTCAGGGTCAATGTGTCCTGGGTGAAGGAGTCGACGATGAAGATCACTTGACCATTCCAAAGACCGGTCCAAACGTCCCCGCCCGTCAGGTCGCGGTGGAACCCCGATTGATCCAATGTCAGCAAAACGCCGGTCGGCGTGGTGATGGTCGAGACGCCGGAAGCGCCAACGATAACGTTGCCCCCGGAATCCTCGGTAGCGACGGGGCCGGAAAGATCGACGCTCTCGATATTGCCGCCGACGGCCGCGGTCCAGTCGCTGAGGCTGTTGTAGACAGTGGT
>DATKQA010000479.1:0-3518 GCA_035523835.1 Candidatus Sulfotelmatobacter sp. | reverse complement strand
CGCCGGCGATCATCGCCGAGATGCGCGAGCTCGGCCTCTTCGGGCTGTCGGTGCCGCAGGAATTCGGCGGCCTCGGTCTCTCGATGAGCGAGGAGGTAATGATCGCCTTCGAGCTCGGCCAGACCTCGCCCGCGTTCCGCTCGCTCATCGGCACCAACAACGGCATCGGCAGCCAGGGCATCGTCATGGACGGCACCGAAGAGCAGAAGCGCCGCTGGCTGCCGCGCATCGCCAGCGGCGAGCTGATCGCCTCCTTCGCCCTGACCGAACCGAGCGCCGGCTCGGATGCCGCCAGCCTGAAGACCCGCGCGGCGCGTCACGGCGACCGCTTCGTCGTCAACGGCACCAAGCGCTTCATCACCAACGCGCCGCAGGCCGGCGTGTTCACCTTGATGGCGCGCACCGATCCGGGCAATCCCGGCGCCGGCGGCATTTCCGCCTTCATCGTCGATGCCAGGAGCAAGGGCATCAGCATCGGCAAGCCGGACCGCAAGATGGGGCAACGCGGCGCCCATACCGCCGACGTGATCTTCGAAGACGTGGAAGTGCCGGCGGCGAACCTGATCGGCGGCAAGGAGGGCCAGGGCTTCAAGACCGCCATGAAGGTGCTGGACCGCGGCCGCCTGCATCTCGCCGCCGTCTGCTGCGGCACGGCCGAGCGCATTATGGACATGGCGCTGCGCTACGCGGCCGAACGCCAGCAGTTCGGCCAGCCGATCGCCGAGTTCCAGCTCGTGCAGGCCATGCTCGCCGACTGCCAGACCGAGGCCTATGCCGCGCAATCCATGCTACGCGACGCGGCGCGGCGCTTCGACGAGGGCGAAAACATCAGCAAGGAGGCCGCCTGCTGCAAATACTACGCCTCGGAAATGGTCGGCCGCCTCGCCGACCGGGCGGTGCAGATCCACGGCGGTGCCGGCTACATGGCCGAATATCCGGTGGAGCGCTTCTACCGCGACGTGCGGCTCTTCCGCATCTACGAAGGCACCAGCCAGATCCAGCAACTGGTCATCGCCCGCGCCATGCTGAAGGAACTGAAGGCCAAGGGCTGAGCGCCGCAGCAGTACATCCGGCTGCGGCTATGACGCCGGCCACGCCCCTGTCGCTGCGCCAGACCGCGATCGGCGTGGTCGCGCTCTGCTTCGTGCTCGGCATGGTCATGCGCGGCATGCAGGAATGCTTCACCGTCTTCCTGCTGCCGCTGTCGCATGCCTTCGGCTGGGACCGCGCCGCCGTCGCCTCCATCTACTCGCTCGCCATCCTCTCCGGCGGCATGACCTCGCCGGTCGCCGGCCTGCTGTTCGATCGGCTCGGGCCGAAGCGCCTCTACGCCATCGGGCTTGCCACGCTTGGCAGCGGCCTGAGCCTCGCCGGCTTCGCCGACCGCCTGTGGCAGTTCTCGCTCTGCCTCGGCGTCGGCGTCGGCTTTGCCACCGCCTGTCTCGGCACCGTGCCGCATTCGGCGCTGGTCAGCCGCTGGTTCCGCAACCGGCTGTCGTCGGCCACCGGCGTCATCTATTCCTCGGCCGGCATCGGCGTGCTGCTGCTGGTGCCGCTGTCGCAGGCGCTGATCGGCCGCTTCGACTGGCGTGGCGCTTACCATGCGCTCGGGCTCGGCGTGCTGCTCCTCCTGCCGCTGATGCTGCTCCTGCCCTGGCAGCGCATCGCCGACGGCCATCCCGACTATGCCATCGTGCCCAGGCACGGCAGCACCATGCACGAACGCTGGACCCTCAAGCGCGCCGTGCGGCATTCCGGCTTCTGGGGCCTGTTCTGCTGCTTCTTCTTCACCTCGCTCGGCAATACGGCGATCTCGGTGCAGGGCGTCGCGATCCTGGTGGATGCGGGCTTCGCGCCGCAGCACGCCGCCAATGCCTGGGGCTTCACCGGCATGCTGACGCCGCTCGGCATGCTGGGGTTCGCCTGGCTCGACGACCATCTCGGCCGGCGCTTCTCGGTGACGCTGAGCTACGGCCTTTCCATCGCCGCGGTTTCGGCCCTGGCGGTCCTCTATCAGCACCCGAGCGATCTGCTGCTGGCGCTCTTCGTGATCCTGTTCGGCAGCACGCTCGGCTCGCGCGGGCCGTTGGTCGCCACCATCGCAACGCATCTTTTCCGCGGCGCCGACCTCGGCGTGATCTTCGGCTCGATCGGCGTCGGCGGCGGTCTCGGCGGGGCGCTCGGCTCGTTTTCCGGCGGCCTGCTGCACGACTGGAGCCACGGCTACAACCTGGTCTTCCTGTGGTCGTTCCTGGCGCTCTGCTGCGGCGGGCTGCCGTTCTGGATCGTCCGGCCGCTGGCGCGCGAGCGAGACTAGGCCGTCGGCAGCACCGGCGGCGCTCGATCGGTCGGCGGCGTGCGGATCGGCCCGGCGAAGCTTTCACAGCTTTCCCGCATCAGGACCAGCGGGTCGCCAAGCGCCAAGAGCGCCTGCAGATGGCGCCGGAAATCCACCGACAGCAGGCCCTTGCCGCGCCGCCGGCGCGCCCAGCGCCAGGCCCGGCCGGTCAGCCGCCGCGCCGCCCGGCGCCGCAGGGCCAAGGGCAGGTCCGGATTCTCGGCGCAGAAGTTGGCATAGGCCAGGCTCAGGTCGTGCAGGGTCTGCACCTGGTTGTCGGACATGCGCCCGTCGACCGCGGCGGGCGACAGGAACACCGGGTAGTCGACCAGCGCGAAGGCGCCGCGCGCCGCCATGCGCAGCTCGATCGACACGTCCTGGACGAAGATGCGCGGATCCGAGCCGCCGGCGGCCAGCAGCAGGGAACGCGGCGCCAGCCAGTGGCTCGGGTTGCCGAAGAAATGCCCGTCGATCAGGCGCTCGAGCGGCCGGTCCACGCGCGTCGCCGGCGGCGGCCGGCGGTCCAGAGCCGATCGATGCGGCGCAAAGGGATCCTGTACGGCCGCCGGCCGGAAGCGCAGGAAGCTGCCGTAGGCGATCGGGCAGCCGGTGGTGCCGATCGCGTCGAGCAGCACGGCGCTGGCCATGGGGGTCAGGACGTCGTCGCCATCGAGCCCCTTGATGTAGGGCAGGCGTGCCCGCGCCAGGCCGGCGTTCATCGCCCAGCTCGGTCCGGCGTTCTGCTGGCGCAGCACGATCAGGTTCGGCAGGTCTCTCGCCTCGCGCTCGATGACGGCGGCGCTGCCGTCGGTCGAGCCGTCGTCGACGAAAATGAACTCGCGCTCGAAGCCGCCGACCTGCCGGCGCAGGCCCTCGATCACCAGCGGCAGGTGCGGTGCCTTGTTGTAGACGGTGAGGATGTAGGAGATGCCCGTCCCGCTGCTCACGGAATCGCCCAAGACCGCCCTGGCTCCCTGACCGAGAATTTGCCGCGCAGGTCTAGCGACAAGCCGGCGCCGGCGCAAGGCGCTCGCCGGCCGGCTCCGCATTTCACCGCGCCGGCGAAGCCGCTATAAGGATGTCCGAATCGACCCGCCACCACGAGAGAACCGGCCGCCATGCCCGATCCGATTGCGCCCCAGCCCAGGCCCTTTCAGCGCAAGTCCAGCCTGCGCAAGAC
>DATKQA010000478.1:0-2178 GCA_035523835.1 Candidatus Sulfotelmatobacter sp. | reverse complement strand
CCATCCTGCCGCCGCATCGCCATGTGTTGAACCTCTGCACCGACCGCTATCGCTTCGCGGTCGGCCTCGGCGCCGCGCTGCGGCGACGCCAGATCAGCCTGCTGCCGCCGAACGACACGCCGGGCGTGCTGGCCGACCTGGCGGAAGACTACGCCGACCTCTATTGCCTGAGCGACGGTGCGGCACCGGCCGCGCCGATCCCCTGCCTGCGCTATCCGGACGAATTCGCCGCACGACCGGCGCTCGCCGCCATACCGGTCTTGCCGGCGCGCCAGCCGGCGGTGCTGCTGTTCACCTCGGGCTCGACCGGGCGGCCGAAGGCTGCCGCCAAATCCTGGGGCACCTTGGTGCGGAGCGCGCGCGCCGCCGGCGCCCGGCTCGGCATCGGCGCCCTCCCCGGCGCGAGCATCGTCGGCACCGTGCCGCATCAGCACAGCTATGGCCTGGAATCGACCATCCTCCTGGCGCTGCAGCACGGCCTGGCGCTGCAGGCGGAGCGGCCGTTCTATCCCGGCGACATCGCCGCCGCGCTGGCCGCGCTGCCCCGGCCGCGCATCCTGGTCACCACGCCGATCCATATCCGCGCGCTGCTCGCCGACGCGGAACCGGCGCCGCCGGCCGATCTGCTGGTCTCGGCCACCGCGCCGCTCGCGCGCGAACTGGCCGCCGAGGCCGAGGCCCGCTTTCGCGCCCCGCTCTTGGAAATCTACGGCTGTTCCGAGGCCGGGCAGGTCGCCGTGCGCCAGACCTCGCGCGAAGCCGCCTGGCGCTGCCTCGACGGCATCACGCTCCGCCAAGACGAGGAAGGTACCTGGGCCGCCGGCGAAGCGGTGGAAACCCCGACGCTGCTGCACGACGTGATCGAACTTGCCGGAGGCGGCAGCTTCATGCTGCACGGCCGCACCGCCGACATGGTCAATATCGCCGGCAAGCGCACGTCGCTCGCCCATCTCAACCATCAGCTCGCCGCGATCGACGGCGTGCTCGACGGCGTCTTCGTCGTGCCGCCCGAGGAGGAAGGGCCGGTGACGCGGCTGGCCGCCTTCGTCGTCGCCCCCGGCCTCGCCGCCGAGGCGGTGTTGGCGGCGTTGCGCGAGCGGATCGACGCCGCCTTCCTGCCCCGACCGCTCGTCTTCGTCGAGGCACTGCCGCGCAACACCCTGGGCAAGCTGCCGCGCGAGGCGCTGCTGCCGCTGGTCGCCGAAGGCGGCATGGCCTAGCGCCATGTGGCAGTCGCTGGAAGTGCGCTTTCCCGTCGATCATCCAACGGCGGCGGGACATTTTCCCGGCAACCCGATCATCCCCGGCGCCGTTCTGCTGAACGAGGTTTTGCAGGCCATCGCCGGCGAGGGCGCTGTCGTAGCCGGCGCGTCGGTGCGGTCGGCGAAGTTTCTCGAGCCGGTCCGCCCCGGCACGGCGATGCTGGTGCGCTGGCAAGCCGATGCGAAGGGCCAGGCGAAATTCGAATGTCGCTCGCTCACCACGGAACGGATCGTCGCCGTCGGAACGGTGCTGCTGAAAGTCGCGGCGCCGTAATGGCGGATGGCAAGCGCCAGCAGTGGACCGCGCAGGCGGAACGCGGCGCCCTGCCGCTGATCCGCCTGCTGGTCTGGGTCGCGCTCCGCCTCGGCCGGCCGGCGGCGCGGCTGTTCCTTTGTCCCATCTGCCTCTACTACGTGATCTTCGCCGGCGTGCCGCGCCGGGCATCGCGGCAATATCTCGCCCGCGTGCTCGGGCGGCCGCCCGGCCTCTTCGACATATTCCGCCACTTTCATGCCTTCGCCTCCTGCGCCCTCGACCGGGTGTTCCTGCTCAACGACCAGATCCACCTGTTCGACCTCGAGGTGCATGGCGAGGACATCGTCATGGACATCCTGGCGCGCGGCTCGGGCTGTCTCCTGTTCGGCGCGCATTTCGGCAGTTTCGAGGTGGCGCGCGCGCTCGGCCGGCGGCAGACCGACCTTCGCATCAGCCTTCTGATGTACGAGGAGAACGCCAAGCGCATCCGCACCGTCCTCACCGCGATCAACCCGAGGCTGGCCATGGACGTGATCGGACTCGGCAATTCCGACTCGCTGATCACCGTCGGCACCCGCCTCGAGCATGGCGATTTCGTCGGCCTGCTGCCCGACCGCAGCATCAACGGCGAGGGTCAGATATCCTGCCCGTTTCTCGGCA
>DATKQA010000477.1:0-10422 GCA_035523835.1 Candidatus Sulfotelmatobacter sp. | reverse complement strand
ATGGCCATATCCCGGTGCGCATGGACAGCATCACCAAAGAGGACATCGCCGCCTTCGGCACTGCGATCGACCAGGGCCCGCAGCCGGTGCTGGCGCATTGCAAGGGCGGCACCCGGTCGTACCTGCTCTGGGCGCTCTGGCGCGTGACGCGGTTCGACGACGATCCCGCCAAGCTGGTCGCCGAGGCAGCCGCGCGCGGCGTCGACCTGCGCGCCCTGCCGGCCACCCTGCAACGCCTGGGATTGTGACCGCCGTGAGTGACGCGCTGCATGTGGTCTGCCCGGCCTGCGACACGTTGAACCGCGTGCCCGCCGAGCGGCCGAGCGAGGGTGCGCGCTGCGGCCACTGCCGCGCCGCGCTGTTCCAGGGCCAACCGCTGCTGCTGAATACGGCGCGCTTCCCGCGCCACGCCGAGAAGAGCGACATTCCGCTGCTGGTCGACTTCTGGGCCGAATGGTGCGGCCCCTGCCGGGCCATGGCGCCCGAGTTCGAGCGCGCCGCGGCGCTACTCGAACCGAAGCTGCGGCTGGCCAAGGTGAACGTGGACGAGGAACCGGCGCTCGCCCAGAAATTCGCCATCCGCAGCATCCCGACACTGGCGGTGATCCTGCACGGGCGCGAACTCGCCCGCACCGCCGGCGCCATGCGCGCGAGCGGGCTGGCGACGTGGGCGCAGCAGTTTGCGGGGACGGTGAAGGCGCGGGTATGAGGGGTCAGCCGACTGGCGCGCGCCGGGTTGCTGCCGTGTGGGCACTTGGCTATTGTCCACGTCGCCCATCATAACCGCTAATACCGTTTTTCGCTGGTGTCGTTGAACAAGCGTCAGGCCGCGCGCGGCCGGATGTCGCGCTCGATCGACTTGCCGCTCTCCTGTCGCGCCTTGGTCAGGTCGTGCGTGGCCTGTAGCTGGACCCAGAATTCGGCGCTGGTGCCGAAGAAGCGCGCCAGGCGCAAGGCGGTGTCCGCCGTCACCGCGCGCTCGCCCTTGACGATCGCCCCGATCCGCGTCGCCGGCACGCGCAGCGCGATGGCGAGCGCATTGACGGAAAGGCCGAGCGGCTTGAGGAATTCCTCGTCCAGAATCTCGCCGGGGTGGGTGGTGACGCGGGCCGGGGTCGCCACCCCGTCAGTGGTAATCGACGATTTCGACATGCGCGGGACCCTCCTCGGTCCAGGTGAAACAGATGCGCCATTGATCGTTGATGCGGATCGAATGCTGGCCGCGACGATCGCCCGACAGCGCTTCTAGCCGGTTGGCCGGCGGCGCCCGCAAATCGCCGAGACCGCGGGCATGGTGCAGCATATCGAGTTTGCGCAGCGCCTGCTTTTCGATGCCGCTGAACGGCTTGACGAACTGGCCCCGCCACAGCTTTTCGGTGGCGCGGTCGCCGAACGATCTGATCATTCGGCGCGATCATATACCGTCAAAAGTGCTACGTCAAACGTACAACGCGCGAGATACAATGAGATTTGCGCTGGATCGAATTTGCGAAATATGCAATAACTTATTTGGCCAAGACCTCGACGCGGCGCCCATAGGCCCCGGCTTTCGCCGGGATGACGAACACATTTAAGTCGAAAAACTTGGTGATCGTGACCCAGACGATACGAAGCGGACGGCAAAATCGGGGCAGAATCCTGTAATTGCAATAATTACAATATGCTGGCCGAATTTCCTCACCCGAACAATCGGCGGCGATGGGCGCCAACGGGCCGGGGAATGGCGGCAATCGGCTGGCAATGGGATGCAATCGGCTGCCGCTTGGCTTCACTTGGCGCCACTTGGCGCCACTCGGCCGGCCGCAGGCGCGGCTGGCGGCGCGCGCCTTGCGGGCGGGCGGCGTTTGCCTATACTGCGCGCCGCCGAAACGGCCCCCAACTCCTGCGAAGGGCGGAACGCCATGCCTGCCGACGTGAAGAAAGTCGTCCTCGCCTATTCCGGCGGGCTCGACACCTCGGTCATCCTGAAGTGGCTGCAATCCACCTATGGCTGCGAGGTCGTCACCTTCACCGCCGACCTCGGCCAGGGCGAGGAGCTCGCCCCGGCGCGGGCCAAGGCCGAGATGTTCGGCGTCAAGCAGATCTTCATCGAGGATGTGCGCGAGGAGTTCGTCCGCGACTTCGTCTTCCCGATGTTCCGCGCCAACGCGCTCTACGAGGGGCAGTATCTGCTCGGCACCTCGATCGCCCGGCCGCTGATCGCCAAGCGCCAGATCGAGATCGCCCACCAGGTCGGCGCCGACGCCGTGGCGCACGGCGCCACCGGCAAGGGCAACGACCAGGTGCGCTTCGAGCTCAGCTATTACGCGCTCGATCCCGCCATCAAGGTGATCGCGCCCTGGCGCGAATGGGACCTCGGCTCGCGCACCCGGCTGATCGAGTTCGCGGAAGCGCACCAGATCCCGATCGCCAAGGACAAGCGCGGCGAGGCGCCGTTCTCGGTCGATGCCAACCTCTTGCACATCTCGGCCGAGGGCAAGGTGCTGGAAGACCCATGGGTGGAGCCGGAGGAGTTCGTCTATTCCCGCAGCGTGGCGCCGGAGGCGGCGCCGGACCAGCCGGAATATGTCGAGGTGGAATTCGCCCGCGGCGACGCCGTCGCCGTCAACGGCGAGAAGCTCACGCCGGCGGCGCTGCTCACCCGCCTCAACCAGCTCGGCGGCAAGCACGGCATCGGCCGGCTCGACCTGGTGGAAAACCGCTTCGTCGGCATGAAGAGCCGCGGCGTCTACGAGACGCCGGGCGGCACCATCCTGCACGCGGCGCACCGCGGCATCGAGAGCATCACCCTCGATCGCGGCGCAGCGCATCTGAAGGACGAGATCATGCCGCGCTACGCCGAGCTGATCTATTTCGGCTTCTGGTTCGCGCCCGAGCGCGAGATGCTGCAGGCGCTGATCGACAAGAGCCAGGAGCATGTCGCCGGCACCGTCCGCCTCAAGCTCTACAAGGGCTCGGTGCGCGTGGTCGGGCGCAAGTCGCCGAACTCGCTCTATTCGATGGCACACGTCACCTTCGAGCAGGATTCGGTCTACGACCAGCGCGACGCCGCCGGCTTCATCAAGCTGAACGCGCTGCGGCTGAAGCTGCTCAACCGGCAGAAGGGCTAGGTTCTAGCCGTCGAGGTCCGCCAGCGGCAGGCCGAGGCGGCGGCAGGCGGCATAAAGCGTGTTCTGCAGCAGGCAGGCCACGGTCATCGGGCCGACCCCGCCCGGCACCGGCGTGATGGCGCCGGCGACGGCAAGGGCTTCGGCATAGCAGACGTCGCCGACGAGCCGCGCCTTGCCGTCCGGGCCGCTCACCCGGTTGATGCCGACATCGATGACGGTGGCGCCGGGCTTGAGCCAGGCGCCGCGGATCAGCTCGGCCTTGCCGACGGCGGCGACCAGGATGTCGGCGGCGCGGCATTCGGCGGCGAGGTCGCGCGTGCGCGAATGCGCCGTGGTCACGGTGCAATGCTCGTTCAGCAGCAGTTGCGCCATCGGCTTGCCGACCAGCTTGGAACGGCCGACGACCACCGCCTTGGCCCCGGCCATCGAGCCGAGCCGCGCCTGCAGCAGCAGCAGGCAGCCCTGCGGCGTGCAGGGCACGAAGCCCGGCTCGCCGAACAGGAGCCGGCCGGCGTTGATCGGATGCAGCCCGTCCACGTCCTTGCCGGGATCGATCGCCTCGATGACGGCGCTCTCCTCGATCTGCCGCGGCAGGGGGAACTGCACCAGGATGCCGTGCACGGTCGGGTCGGCATTGAGCCGGGTGACGGTATCGAGCACCTCCTCCTGCGTCGCGCTCGCCGGCAGGCGGATCTCGTCGGAGCGCATGCCGGCCTCGACCGTCTGCTTGCCCTTGCTGCGAACGTAGATCTGGCTCGCCGGATCGTCGCCGACCAGGACGACGGTGAGGCCGGGGGTCACGCCGAGCCGCGCCTTCAGCACTGCCACCTGCTTGGCGATGCGCCCGCGCAAGCCGGCCGCGAAAGCCTTGCCGTCGATCACCGCGGCGGTCACGGCGCCACCGCCGCGAGCCAGGCTTCCAGCTTCGCCATCAGCGCCGCCGGCGCACCGGCGAGCCGGACCGTCTTGTTGCGGTCGCTCGCGCCCGCCGCCAGGGCGAGACGCGAAGCCGGCAGGTGCCAGGTCCTGGCCAGGAGCCGCAGCAGCGCCTGGTTGGCCTTGCCGCGCTCCGGCGCCGCGGTGACCTTGACCACGAGCCGCAGCGATCCGTCCGCCGTCGGCCGCGGCCCTTCGACCGCGTCGCGCGCGGCCTTCGGCGTCAACCGCACGGCGACGGAAACGCCCGCGTGCGCCGGCCGGAAGGGGGATGCGGCGGCCACGGCGGCGCCCCCTAGAACGCGAAAGTCAGGTAGACGATCGAGCGCTGGATGAAGATCAGGATGAAGATCAGGATGATCGGCGATATGTCGAGGCCGCCGAAGGTGGGCACGATGCGCCGGATCGGGCGCAGCGGCGGCTCGGTGATGCGATAGAGAAAGGTGCCGATGACATCGACCAGATGATTGCGCGTGTTGATCACGTTGAAGCTCACCAGCCAGCTCATGATGGCGGAGGCGATCACCAGGTAGATGTAGAACTGGATGATGTCGAGCAGGATACTGGAAACCGGGTTCATCACAGCCGTCACCCCCTCGCCGCCGGGTCCCTGGGACGCGCTAGTAAGTACCGGGTTGGCCGCGGGAAAGCAAGGCGGAGACGGGGTTTAACGCCGGTTTGCCGGGCCTCGCCCGCATGCTTGACAGGGATCGGGACCGGCACCACACTCCGCGCCGCAGGGCGGGGCCGTAGCTCAGTTGGGAGAGCGCCTCGTTCGCAATGAGGAGGTCAGGGGTTCGATTCCCCTCGGCTCCACCAGCCCTGTCTTGCCTATGCTCTCGCCTATTCGTTCCTGTCCGCGGCGAGGCGCGAGGCCGCGGCGAAGCGCGATTCGCAGAGGATCATGCTGACGGCCTCGCCGTCTTCCGACAGCGGCAGGTGGAGCTGGTCCGAGGTGGTGTAGTCGCGGTCGACCATGCGCAGCCGGTTGCTGGCGCGCACCGGCCGCCGGTGGGCGACGACATTGCGCAGCACCGTCATCGACCAATCGAAGATCACCGGATCGGTTGCCGCATAGAGTTCGCGCACGGTCTTGCCGGTGCTGTCGCGGCCATGCTGGGCGGCGACGTGGGTGCCGATCAGCCGGTAGCGGAAGTCGTCCTGCCCGGCCAGCACCTCGATCATCACCAGGTTGCCGAGATGCTTGCGCAAATCCAGGGGATCGATGTCGGCCCGCCGGGGCATGGCGCGCGCGCCGCGCTTCAGGTCCCAATAGGCCTTGAGCTCGCTCAGCAGCGGATCGTCGATCGGATCGGGATCGACGATGCAGGTAAATCCGGCCGGCCACACGATTCCGCCGCCCATCCACGCGCCCCTTGACCTCAACAGTCCAAGCCGCCGGCGACCCGCCCGGCCGCCTTGACCGACCATAGGCATAGACGGCTTGCCGCGCAAACGGCGCCGCGATTTTCCCGCGTCACGGCCGCGCCGTTGCATTATTGTGCAGCGGCGCCGGCGACGGCGCGACCCAGGCGAGGGCAACGCGTCATGGCTCCGAAGAAGAACCCGCTCAAGCTCAACCGGCTCCAGCTCAAGACCCTCACTCTGCTGCAGGAACTGGCGCGCGACCCGCAGCACGCCACCACACTGGAAAATGGCGGCGTTCGCGTCGGCCAGTTGCCGCATCCGCATGGCGATCATTTCCACGTCGGCGCCTATGTGGCGCTGGCGAGCGATGCCACCGGCTTCGGCAACCAGGCGGTCTGGGTGGTGCTGGAGCGCAAGGGCCTCGCCCGCTCGGCCTTTCCGCTGGCGATCGAGCTCACCCCTGCCGGACTCGCCTACGACACCGGCCTCAGGCATGAAATCCTGCACGGCGGGCACCATTGACGGCTCTCTGCCTCAGCGCTTGTAGCTGATCCGCCAGACGCTGTTCGACGCATCGTCGGCGACCAGGAGCGCGCCGTCCTTGGCCACGGCCAGGCCGACCGGCCGGCCCCAGACCCGCGCGGTCTCGCTTCCCTCGGCCCAGAAGCCGGTGGCGAAGGTCTCGTAGCCGCGGCCGACGGGGCGGCCGTCCTTGAAGCGCACCCTGACGATCATGTAGCCGGTCGGCTTGGCGGCATTCCACGAGCCGTGGAAGGAGACGAAGGCATCGCCCTTGTAGTCGGGCGGAAACATCGCCCCGTCGTAGAAGACCAGCCCGAGCGGCGCCGAATGCGCGGTGAAGAGCACGTCGCCGACCGCGGTGCGCGGCACCAGGTCGGGGCGCTTGCGGCCCCATTCCGGATCGGGATGCGCGCCGGTATAGGCATAGGGCCAGCCGTAGAAGGCGCCGTCGCGCAGTCCGGCGAGGTAGTCCGGCACCAGTCCGTCGCCGAGGCCGTCGCGCTCGTTCACCACCACCCAGGGCACGCCGGTCGTGGGATTGACGGCGATGCCCACCGGATTGCGCAGGCCGCTGGCGAAGGTGCGCTGGCCCGACCCGTCGCGATTGAACCATTGCACGCTGGCATAGGGCGGCGGCTCCTCATCGATGTTGCCGCGGCTGCCGATGGCGACGTAGAAGCCCGTGCCGTCGCGGCTGAAGGCGATGTTGCGCGTCCAATGGCCGGGCCTGAGCGCGCCGAGCGCGTTGCGCGGCGTGACCTCTTGCGGCGGACCGCCGGCGGTCAAAGCGCCGTCCTTGTAGGGCAGCCGGCGGATCTGGTGTTCCTCGCCGACATAGAGATAGCCGCCCTGGAGCGCGAGGCCATGCGGCATATCGAGGCCGCTGGCGAAGGTGCTGCGCTGGTCCGCCTCGCCGCTGCCCTTGCTGTCGCGCAGGAGCGTGATGCGGCCATATTCCGATTCCGCCAGCAGCACGTCGCCGTTCGGCGCCACGATGAGGTTGCGGGCATGGCCGAGACCGCCGGCAAAGCGGTTGAACACGAAGCCGGGCGGCAGCAGGAGCCGCGGGTTCTGCGGCAGCGCGATAAGGCGCGGCGGATTGCTCACCGCCGGGGTCGCATAGGGCGGCGGCAATTCATCGGGGCGAATCTCGATCTTCTCGCCGACCGGCTGGCGCTGCGCCAGGACCGGCCCGGCGGCGAAGGCGGCAACGAGCAGCATGGCGGCGGCGGCGGGCACGAGACGCATGGCGCACTCCCGAACGGGCGACGTGGCCGCGATGATAGGCTGCGCCGCCCCGACCGGCCACTCCGCCTAGTGTGGCGAGAGCTCTGCCGATAGACTGATCACGCCATCGTGCCCGGAGCAGGAAAGAGCGTCATGAAAGCCGTGCAATTCTCCGCCTTCGGCCCGCCGCACGCGGTGGCCGAACTGGTCGATGTCGCCGATGTCGGCGCGCCCGGCGCGGGCGAGGCGGTGATCGACATCGAGGCCAGCCCGATCAACCCGGCCGACCTCCTGCTGCTGGAAGGACGCTACGGCGTCAGGCCGAAGCTGCCGGCGCCGGCGGGATCGGAAGGCATCGGCCGCGTGCGCGCGCTCGGCGGCGGGGTCGACCACATCAAGCTCGGCGATCGCGTGTTGCTGCCGCGCGGCGGCGCCTGGCGCGAGCGCATCAAGGGCCCGGCCAGGGGGCTGTTCGCCCTGCCCGCCGATGTCGACCACCTGCAGCTCGCCATGGCCCGGGTCAATCCGCCGACCGCCTATCTCATGCTGCGCGATTTCGTGACGCTCGGCGCCGGCGACTGGGTGATCCAGAACGCGGCCAATTCCGGCGTCGGCCAGGCGCTGATCGCCATCGCCCGCGCGCTCGGCTATCGCACGGTCAATGTGGTGCGCCGCGCCGAGCTCATCGCACCGCTCCAGGCCGCCGGCGCCGATGCGGTGGTGCTCGCGGGCGAGGACCTGCCGGCGCGCGTCGCCGCGGCGACCGGCCATGGCGCCGTGCGGCTCGGCATCGACGCCATCGGCGGCGAGGCCAGCCTGCAGCTTTCGAACTGCATCGCCGAAGGCGGCACGGTGGTGAACTACGGCCTGCTCAGCGGCAGGCCCTGCATGATCGCCGCCGATCAACTCGTCTTCCGCGATGTCGGCCTGAAGGGCTTCTGGCTCGCCAGGTGGTTCCAGACCGCGACGCCGGCGGAAATCCAGGAGGTCTACGGCCGGCTGATCGCCATGATCGCCGCCGGCAGGATCAAGGTGCCGGTTGCCGCCACCTATCCGCTCGGCGAGATCAAGGCGGCGCTGCGCCACGCGGCGCAGGAAGCGCGCGGCGGCAAGGTGCTGCTGACGCCGAACAATTGAGGGAGGAGACAAGCATGGCTCGCGTGCAAGGAAAGGTCGCGCTGATCACCGGCGGCGCCTCCGGCCTCGGCCGGCAGAGCGCCATCCGCCTGGCCGAGGAAGGCGCCAGGGTGGCGGTGGCCGACATCAATCTCGACGGCGCCCGCGCCGTGGCCGAAAAGATCGGCAAATCCGCCATCGCCTTGAAGCTGGACGTGACCAGCGAGAGCGAATGGCAGATGGCGGTCGCCGCCACCCTCACCGCCTTCGGCAAGCTCAACGTGCTGCTCAATTCCGCCGGCGTCGGCGTCACCAAGGACGTGGAGCACACGACGCTCGAGGAATGGCGCTTCGTCAACGGCGTCAATCTCGACGGCACCTTCCTCGGCTGCAAGCACGGCATCATCGCCATGAAGCAGCATCCGCCGGGCTCGATCATCAACATCTCGTCGGTATCGGGCCTGGTCGGCGGGCACAATCTCGCCGCCTACAACGCCTCCAAGGGCGGCGTGCGGCTCCTGACCAAGTCGGTGGCGCTCTATTGCGCCCGGGCCGGCTACAACATCCGCTGCAATTCAGTGCACCCGACCTTCATCGACACGCCGATGGTGCAGTCGATGCTGGTGAGCGGCAACGACCCGGCGAAAATCCGCCGCAAGCTGGAGGCGCAGGTGCCGCTCGGCCATATCGGCGAGCCCGACGACATCGCCATGGCCGTCGTCTATCTCGCCTCCGACGAATCGAAATTCATGACCGGCACCGAGGTGGTGCTGGACGGCGGCGTCACCGCCATGTAGCGCGGCCGGGCCGGCCGTGGAACAATGCGCCATGGGCGAGAGCAAGCATCCCGAGGCCGGCGGCGAGCCCGCCGCGGTCGACAAGCCGAAGCCGCCGGCGAAGCCGGCCGTCGTGCAGGAACAGGCGCCGGGCGAGGTCGGCGGGCCGCCGGGCCCGGAGCCGACCCGCTACGGCGACTGGGAGAAGAACGGCATCGTCAGCGATTTCTAGAGGCGCGGGCCGTAGCGGGCGATGCGCGCCGCGATCCGGCCTTTGAACGCATCATGAACATGACGAAAGTCCAGGGGCGCGAAGTGGCACTGTCGCCGGCTCCTATCTGGCCCTGGCGAGGGGGCCAGTTGCGCGATAGCCTGCGTCCCGGCCGGCTTCCCCTGTGGAAGCCGGAGCCTGCTGTCGTGTCCTGCCGAAAGCGAACGAGAGGAGCCATGGCCCTACAGGAATTGCCGAGCGTCTGCACCTTCGACTGTCCCGATACCTGCAGCCTGACGGTCGGTGTCGATGCCGGCCGCGTGGTCAAGGTGCGCGGCTCGCGCGCGGCGCCCTATACCGCCGGCGTGATCTGCAACAAGGTGGCGCAGGACATGGCCGCCTTCGTGCACGGGCCGCAGCGGCTGCTGCATCCCTTGCGCCGCGTCGGCGCGAAAGGCTCGGACCGTTTCGAGCGCATCTCCTGGGCTGCCGCGCTCGACGAAATCCATGCCCGCGTCGCCGAGGTCATCGAACGCTTCGGACCGCAAGCGGTGATGCCGCTGAACTATGCCGGGCCGCACGGTTTCCTCGCCGGCGACAGCATGTCGCTCCGCTTCTTCCACAAGCTCGGCGCCAGCCTGCTCTATCGCCGCGCGCTGTGCGGCGGGGTGCGCAGCGAGGCCTGGGCCGGCACCTATGGCGCGGTGGCGGGCGCGCCGCCGGAATATGCCGCGCATGCGCAGCTCAACGTGGTCTGGGGCAACAACGCCACCGTCGCCAACCTGCACCTGGTGCGCGGCGTGCGCATCGCCAAGCGCAAGGGCGGCAAGCTGGTGGTGGTCGATCCGCTGCGCACCAAGATCGCCGCGCAGGCCGACCTGCACCTGGCGCCGAAGCCCGGCAGCGACACCGTGCTCGCCTGGGCGCTGGCGGCGGAACTCGAGCGCATCGGCGCCTTCGACCAGGCCTTCATCGCCGCCAACGTGCTCGGCGCCGAGGAGTTCATGGCGCTGGCGCGGCAATGGCCGGTCGCGCGGGCGGCGGAAGCCTGCGGCCTGCCGGAGGGGCAGATCCGTGCCTTCGCCAGGCTGCTGGCGGAAGCCGAGCCGCTGGTGCTGGCGCCGGGCAACGGCATCGAGCGCGGCCGCAACGGCGG
>DATKQA010000476.1:0-5326 GCA_035523835.1 Candidatus Sulfotelmatobacter sp. | reverse complement strand
CTATCTCGACGAACTGCCGCAGGAGGGCAACGAGCACGGCCGCGCCTTCCGCGACCCGGAGTACGAGGCCAAGGTGCACGCGCTGACCCAGGCCATGGGCATCGGGGCGCAATTCGGCGGCAAGTATTTCTGCCACGACGTGCGCGTCATCCGCCTGCCCCGGCACGGCGCCAGCGTGCCGATCGGCATCGGCGTTTCCTGCTCCGCCGATCGCCAGGCGCTCGGCAAAATCACCCATGACGGCATCTTCCTCGAGCAGCTCGAGACCGATCCGTCGAAATACCTGCCTGAGGTGACCGACGAGCATCTCGGCGGGGAGGTTGTGCGGCTCGATCTCAACCAGCCGATGGCGGCGATCCGCCGCGAGCTGAGCCGCCATCCGATCAAGACACGCGTCTCGCTCACCGGCCCGATGATCGTGGCGCGCGACATCGCGCATGCCAAGCTGCAGGAGCGCATCGACGCCGGCAAAGACCTGCCGGATTATTTCAAGAACCACCCGATCTACTACGCCGGCCCGGCCAAGACGCCGGAAGGCTATGCCTCCGGCTCGTTCGGTCCCACCACGGCCGGACGCATGGATTCCTACGTCGATGCCTTCATGCAGCACGGCGGCAGCTTCGTCACCCTGGCCAAGGGCAACCGCTCGCGCGAGGTGACCGAGGCCTGCCGCAAGCACGGCGGCTTCTATCTCGGCTCGATCGGCGGCCCGGCCGCGATCCTGGCCAAGAACTGCATCAAGAAGGTCGAGGTGCAGGAATATCCCGAGCTCGGCATGGAAGCGATCTGGCGCATCGAGGTCGAGGATTTCCCCGCCTTCATCATCGTCGACGACAAGGGCAACGACTTCTTCGGCAAGCTGACCTAAGACTGAGGACCGGCTGCATCGGGAGCCACTGTCATGCCGGACGCCGCAACCCGCATCGAGACCGATTCCTTCGGCGCGATCGACGTGCCGGCGGACCGCTATTGGGGGGCGCAGACCGAGCGCAGCCGGCGCAATTTCCGCATCGGCGGCCAGCGCATGCCGGAGGCGGTGATCCGCGCCCTCGGCACCATCAAGATGGCGGCCGCCGCGGTCAACATGGAGCTCGGCGTGTTGGCGCCAGAGATCGGCGGCGCCATCGCGGCCGCGGCGCAGGAAGTGCGCGAGGGCAAGCTCGCCGAGCATTTTCCCCTGGTGGTCTGGCAGACCGGCTCCGGCACCCAGACCAACATGAACGCCAACGAGGTGATCGCCAACCGCGCCATCGAGCTGCTCGGCGGCGTACTCGGCTCGAAAAAGCCGGTGCATCCGAACGATCACGTCAACCGCAGCCAGTCGTCGAACGACACCTTCCCGACGGCCATGCATGTCGCCGCGGCGAGCGAGATCAACGCCCGGCTGCTGCCGGCCTTGCAGCATCTGCACGACGCGCTCGAGGCCAAGGCGCGGGCCTTCGCCGACATCATCAAGATCGGCCGCACGCACCTGCAGGATGCCACGCCGCTCACGCTCGGCCAGGAATTTTCCGCCTATGCCGCGCAGGTCCGCTTCGGCATGGAGCGGGTGCGCAACGCCCTGCCGGGCCTCTATCGCCTGGCGCAGGGCGGCACCGCCGTCGGCACCGGCCTGAACGCGCCGGAAGGTTTCGCCGAGCGCATCGCGGAGGAGATCGCGGCGATCACCGGCCTGCCCTTCGAGAGTGCCGACAACAAGTTTGAAGCGCTCGCGGCACACGATTCGATCGTCGACATGTCCGGCGCGCTCAACGTCCTCGCCGCGGCGCTGATGAAGATCGGCAATGACATCCGCCTGCTCGGCTCGGGGCCGCGCGCCGGCCTGGCGGAGCTGCACCTGCCGGAGAACGAGCCGGGCTCGTCGATCATGCCGGGCAAGGTGAACCCGACCCAGGTCGAGGCGCTGACCATGGTCGCGGCGCAGGTGATCGGCAATCACCAGACCATCACCATTGCCGGCATGAGCGGGCAGCTCGAGCTCAATGTCTTCAAGCCGGTGCTGATCTACAACCTGCTGCAGTCGATCGCGCTGATCGCCGATGCCGCGGAGAGCTTCACCGCCCATTGCATCGCCGGCATCGAGGCGGACCGGCAGCGCATCGACGAGCTGATGCGCCGCTCGCTGATGCTGGTCACCGCGCTCACGCCGCACATCGGCTACGACAACGCCGCCAAGGTCGCCAAGACCGCGCTTCGCGACGGTTCCACCTTGCGCGAAGCCGCCGCCAAGCTCGGCCTGGTCGGCGAGGCTGATTTCGACCGCCTGGTCGACCCGCGCCGCATGCTCCAGCCGGGATCGGAGGGCGGCTAGGCCGCGCCATGCCGACGACGGTGAAGAAGCGCTCCGTGGACGTGGCCGGCCATCGCACCAGCGTGTCGCTCGAGGCCGCCTTCTGGGACGTGCTGCGCGAAATGGCTCAGGCGCAACACAAGACCTTGAACGGGCTGGTCAGCGAAATCGATCTCGGCCGGCAGGGAAATCTATCCAGCGCCATCCGTGTCTATGTGCTGGACAGGCTCCGCGCCGGCAAGGCGGCACCGCCCGACTGACCGCGCCAGGTCGGGTGTTGCGTCGCGCGCCGGTTCCGCTAAGCTTCCGGCTTGGCCGCGCGAGAGGCGGCCTCGGTCAAGCCGGCGGCGGTGCGTCATGGGCGATGTCGTCAACTTCAATCAGTACCGCAAGGAACGGGCGCGCGCAGCGAACAGGAAGCGCAGTGCCGAGAACCGCATCCGGCACGGCCTGAACAAGCTCGAACGCAACCTGCCGCGGCAGGACCGCGAACGCGCCGAGCGCGAGCTCGATGGCAAGCGGCTCGGCACCGAGGCGAAGCCGGAAGACGGCACGCACAGCGAGTGATGCCAACTCTGCCGCTGCCGTCGCGCTAAATTTCCCGCATCGCGCGCGAAACCCCGGCTTGCGGTGGCGCCCGCCGCATCTGCTAGGATGCGGTAAAGGCACTACGCAGAGGATCGAACCATGGCTTCCGTCACCGCCAACGGCATCAGCATCGAATATGAAGAGATCGGCGACAAATCCGCGCCCGCCATCCTGCTGGTCATGGGGCTCGGCGCCCAGCTCACCCGCTGGTCGGACACATTCTGCCAGGCCCTCGCCGATGGCGGCTTCCGCACCATCCGCTTCGACAATCGCGATTGCGGCCTGTCGAGCAAGTTCGAGGCCGCCGGCGTGCCCAACATGGCCGAGATGTTCCAGAAGGCGACGAAGGGCGAGACCATCGCGGCGCCCTATCGGCTGGAGGACATGGCGCTCGACGCCGTCGGATTGATGGATCGGCTCGGCCTCGCCAAGGCGCATATCGTCGGCGCCTCGATGGGCGGCATGATCGCCCAGGTGATGGCGGCCCGGCACCCGAACCGCACCGCCAGCCTGGTCTCGATCATGTCGTCGAGCGGCCGCCGCGGCCTGCCGCCGGGCAAGCCGGAGGCGATGCAGGCGATCATGACGCGCCCCGAGTCCGGCGAGCGCGAGGCGCTGATCCAGAATTCCATGCGCGCCAGCCGCATCATCGGCAGCCCCGGCTATCCGGAGGACGAAGCCGTGCTGCGCCGGCAGGCGGAGCGGAACGTCGACCGCAGCTACTATCCGCAAGGGGTGAGCCGGCAATTCGCCGCCGTGCTGGCCAGCGGCAGCCGGGTCGATCTGCTGAAGACCATCACCGCCCCGTCGCTGGTCATCCACGGCAATGACGATCCGTTGGTGCCGGTCGAGGCCGGCCGGGACACGGCGGCGCATATTCCCGGCGCGGAACTCATGCTGGTGCCGGGCATGGGGCACGCCATCGAATCGAAGCTGGTGCCGATCGTCGCGCCGGCCATCCTGGCGCATTGCCGCAAGGCGATGGCCGTGGCCTGAACACTCGCAGCCGGGCACCAGCGCGCGCCGGCGCTATTTTTCCGCGGCGAGTTGCGCGCGCAGCACGTTCTTGGCGATCTTCTCCAAGGTGGCGCGCGGCAGTTCATCGACCAGGCGCACCTCCCGCGGCACCTTGAAGTCGGCGAGGCTCTCGCGGCATTGCGCCAGGATGCGCTCGGCCAGGTCCGGCGGCGCCGCGGCCGTGCCGCCTTCCACCAGCACGAAGACGACCGGCACCTCGTCGAGCATCGGGTGCTTTTTCGCCACCACCGCCACCTCGCGGCAGAGCGGCAGGGGGCGGATGATCTCCTCGATCTCGGACGCCGCGACATTCTCGCCGCCGACCTTGAGCATGTCCTTAGCGCGGTCGGCGAAGGCGATGGTACCGTCCTCGAACAAAGTCACCCGATCGCCGGTGATGAACCAACCCTCGGCGTCGAAACTGTCGGCCGTGGCCTTCGGGTTGTTCAAGTACTCCTGGAACATGGAAAGGCCGCGGATGCCGCGGAACAGCAGGTTGCCGGTCTCGCCCGGCAGGACCGGCGAGCCGTCGTCGCGCAGCACCGTCACCTCCTGCTGCGTCGTCGGCCGGCCGATGACGTTCGGCCGGTTGGGATGCAAGGGGTCGCCGATGATGGCGGGCGATATGGTCTCGGTCATGCCCCACCAGCCGATGGTCTTGACCCGGAACACCGCGTCCCACGGCGGTTCGCAGACCGCCGTGCCCCAGAGACGGAAATGATGCTGCGGCGGGATCTCCTGCTCGCTCAGCGCCTTGACGCAGAAGGGAATGGTCGAATTCCAGGTGCAGCGGTTGCGCAGCGCCACGTCCCAGAAGCGCCGCGCCGAGAAGCGCGGCATCAGCACCACCGTGCCCCCGGCCCAGAGCGTGGTCCAGACCGAGTAGCACTGGGCGTTCATGTGGAACAGCGGCAGATAGGTCAGATGCACGTCGTCGCGGCCGAAGGTCTGGTTCTGCGCGTTCACCCGCCCGCCCCAGAGCGCGTTGGCATGGGTAATGACCACGCCCTTGGGCCGCGATGTGGTGCCCGAGGTGAATTGCACCGACAGCGCCAGCGCGGGATCGGCGGCCCGCGCCGGCAGGCCGGCGGGATCGCCGTCGATCGCATCGAAGGCCTCGGCTCTGCCCCGTCTGCTGCCGGCGGCCGGCGCCTGACCGCTGTCGGCAGCGGTGACCGCCAGCCACCTGATGTCCCGGGCGTGGCCTGCCACCAGATCGGCGAAGCGCGGCTCGGTGATCGCCGCGACCACCTCCGCGTTCTCGGCGAAATAGGCGATCTCGGCGCCGGAGGAACGGGCATTGGTGGTCACGGCGACGGCGCCGAGTTCGGCGCAGGCGAAGAAGACCAGCATGGCCTCGGGACAATTGTCGAGATGCACCAGCAGGCGCTGGCCCTGGCGGATGCCGCGCAGGGCCAGGCCGGCGGCGAG
>DATKQA010000475.1:0-3945 GCA_035523835.1 Candidatus Sulfotelmatobacter sp. | reverse complement strand
TGTTCCCGCCGGAGGTCTTCGCGCCGGTCGATCCGAAGGGTACGATCTATCGGCTGAGCGAGGACGCCGACCATCGCTTCGCCATGTATGCCTCGTGCTCCGAGCCCGGCCGCTCGACGCCGCCGCACGACCACACCACCTGGGCCGTCATCGCCGGCGTGCACGGCGAGGAGCACAACAAGTTCTACCGCCGCACCGACGACCGTTCGGTGCCGGGGCAGGGGACGGTCGCGGTCGACCACGAATTCACCGTGCGGCCAGGCACCGCCGTCACGCTGATGCCCGACGACATTCACTCGATTCACCTGGGCCCGACCGGTCCGCATGTGAACCTGCACATGTACGGCCTGAGCCTCGAGCATCTGCCGAACCGCGTCGCCTACGACACCGCGAAGGGGACCTACAAGGTCTTTCCGGCCAGCCCGCACATTCGATGATCCCGGCCATCGCGCCGGCCGAACTGAAAGCCCGCCTCGGCGATGGCGGCGAGATCGCCCTGCTCGACGTCCGCGAGGAAGGCGGTTTCTCGACGCGGCATCTGTTGCTGGCCTCCTGCGTGCCGCTGTCGCGCCTGGAACTGCTGATCGACGACCTGGTGCCGCGGCGCGGCACGCCGATCGTGCTCTGCGACGCCGGCGAAGGGCTGGCCGGGCAGGCGGCGGAACGGCTGGCGGGGTTCGGCTATGGCGATATCGCCGTTCTTGCCGGCGGTCTGGATGGCTGGGCGGCGGCGGGCCTGCCGCTCTTCAGCGGCGTCAACGTGCCGAGCAAGGCCTTCGGCGAAGTGGTCGAAACCGCGTGCCATACGCCGCACATCAGCGCGAGCGAGCTGCATCGGCGCATGGCGGCGGGCGAGAAGCTCGTCGTGCTCGACAGCCGGCCGATCGAGGAATTCCGCGCCATGAGCATCCCCGGCGCCACCGACATGCCGGGCGCCGAACTGGCCTATCGCGTGCACGACGTGGTGCCGTCGCCGGACACGCTGGTGGTGGTGAACTGCGCCGGCCGCACGCGCAGCATCATCGGCGCGCAGTCGCTGATCAATGCCGGCATCGCCAACAAGGTCGTGGCGCTGAAGGACGGCACCATGGGCTGGTCGCTCGCCGGGCTGACGCTCGACCACGGCAAGGATCGCTCGGCGCCGCCGCCGTCGCCCGCCGGCCTCGACAAGGCGCGCGCCGCCGCAGCGCGGGTGGCGGCGCGCTTCGACGTGCGCAAGATCGACGCCACGACGCTCGCGCTCTGGCGCCAGGAAGCGCTTCGGCGCACCACCTATCTCTTCGACGTGCGCACGCTCGAGGAATATCTGGCCGGCCACCTCGACGGTGCCGTGCATGCCCCGGGCGGGCAGTTGGTGCAGGCGACGGACAAATATGCCGCGACGCGCAACGCCCGCATCGTGCTCGCCGACGATACCGAGGTGCGCGCCGTGATGACCGCCTCCTGGCTGCTGCAGATGGGCTGGCGCGATGTTCATGTGCTGGCCGGCGGCATCGCCGGCTTGCCGCTGGTCGCCGGAGCGCACCGGCCGCGCGTGCTCGGCCTCGAGGCGGCGCCGGCTGAAGGCATCAAACCAGCCGCGCTGCAAGCGATGCTGGTGCGCAACGAGGCGGTGGTTGTCGACGTGGAACTGAGCGCACGCCACATGCGCGGGCATGTCCCCGGCGCCTGGTTTGCCGTGCGGGCGCGGCTGAAGCGGGCCCTGAGCCGGTTGCCGCCGGCGCTGCCGCTGGTGCTGACCTCGGCGGACGGCAGGCTGGCGCGGCTGGCTGCGGCGGATCTTCCCGGCGGCGACCGCCGGATACTGGCGCTCGAAGGCGGCACCGAGGCCTGGGCGGCGGCGGGTCTGCCGCTGGAGCCGGGCCTCGCCCGTCTCGCCGACGATGTCGACGATGTCTGGCGCAGTCCCTATGCCGACGCCGAGCCGGCCAAGCGCGAGGCGGCGATGCGGGCCTATCTGAGCTGGGAGGTCGACCTGGTCGAGCAGGTGGCACGCGACGGCAGCCTCAACTTTCATGTCGGATAGGATCGGACGGCGATGAGCGAGCGCGACGGCATGGCCAGGCTCAAGCAGCTCCTGGCGCAGGCCCGGCGTGCCGTGGTCTTCACCGGCGCCGGCATCAGCACCGAATCGGGCATTCCCGACTTCCGCAGTCCCGGCGGCATCTGGACCAAATACCAGCCGATCTATTTCCAGGATTTCGTGGCCTCGGAGGAGATGCGCCGCGAAGCCTGGCGGCGCAAGTTCGCCACCGACGCCACCATCAAGCAGGCCGAGCCCAACCGCGGCCACCGCGCCGTCGAGAAGCTGGTGCGCATCGGCAAGGTGGCGAGCATCATCACCCAGAACATCGACGGCCTGCACCAGGCCTCGGGCGTGCCGGAATCGAAAGTCATCGAGCTGCACGGCAATACCACCTTCGCGCGCTGCCTCGATTGCAGCCGGCGCTACGAACTGGAAGAGATCCGCCTCGCCTTCATGAGGAGCGAACAGCCGCCGGTCTGCGCGAGCTGCGGCGGCCATGTGAAGACGGCGACCATCTCCTTCGGTCAGGCCATGCCGGAAGCGGAGATGGAGCGCGCCCGGGAAGAAACTCTGGCATGCGATCTGTTTCTCGCCGTCGGTTCCTCGCTCGTGGTCTACCCGGCGGCCGGTTTCCCCGCGCTGGCGAAGCAGAACGGCGCGTCGCTGGTCATCGTCAACCGCGATCCGACCGATCTCGACGACATGGCCGACCTGGTGCTGAACCTGGAGATCGGCCCGACGCTCGGCGAGGCGGTCGGCGTGAATTGAGAACGGTTAGCGCCGCACCCGGAAGAGACCCGTGCTTCGGCGGATGGAAGCGATGAGCGACGGCAGGGAATGCTGCGCTGCACATATAGCCATTCGTCTATCTTGACGTCGCGATCTGCCGCTCGTTGCCTGTGAGAACTTTGCAACGCGGTCGTTGACTTCGCGATTGCCGTCGCGACAGACTGAATCCCAAATGCCGAGTCGCTCAGGCCCGATGGGAGGGCGGGCACGTCGGCACGGGGAGATATGGCCGGTTTCGGGGCCTCACGATTTACGGTCCGGCCAGTGGAAAGAAAATGGCGGAGCAAGCGCTAGGGGTGATTCAGGACCGTTTCGGCCGGCTCAAGGCGACGCACTTGGCGTCGGCCGCTGAAATGCCTCTGGCCCTGGCCGAAGTTGGCGAGGCGGCGGTCGTCGACGCCCGTTTCGACAGGTGAGGGAGGATGCGGCGGCGGCCGGAACCGGTCGCGGTCGCCAGAGCAGCACAGTGACGACAGCTTGCCGCTTCAGAGGAGCGGCCAAAAACGGATCGGGGAAGCAACAGAGCTCGATCCATCGGGGAAGCGAGTGGCACTGCCACGACAAGACAGGAGGGATTGAAAGCCATGGCTGTAGAAAGCAACGCGGGATATGCGGCCGACGCCGGATTCTTCGCGCGAGACAACATAGTTGCCAGTCCACGGTTCAATCGTTGGCTGGTGCCGCCGGCGGCGTTGGCAATCCACCTGTGCATAGGCATGGCCTATGGATTCTCAGTGTTCTGGCTGCCGATGAACCGCCTCATTCCGGGTGCCGATGCGAAGGTTTGCGCGGCGCAAAGCTTTGCCGCCGAACTTTTCACCAGGACCTGCAATTGGTCGGTTCCCGCCGTCACTCACGTCTTTGAGATTTTCATAGCGGTGCTCGGTATTTCCGCCGCCATCTGGGGCGCCTGGCTGGAACATGCCGGCCCGCGCAAGGCGGGCATGATCTCCGCCCTGTGCTGGGGCGGCGGCCTGATATTGATGGGTTTGGCCGTATCGATCCACCAGCTATGGCTTGTGTATTTGGTGGCAGTAATTTGCGGCGTCGGTCAGGGCCTTGGTTACATCACGCCAGTCTCTACTTTGATCAAATGGTTTCCTGACCGCCGCGGGATGGCCACCGGCTTC
>DATKQA010000474.1:0-3241 GCA_035523835.1 Candidatus Sulfotelmatobacter sp. | reverse complement strand
AGCATCCGCTGGCCCGACCCGCCGATGATGCAGGAGGCACGGCTGCACGGACCGAAGATGCAGGCGGTGCTGGCCTTCGCCCGCGCCAACAAGATCGACCGGCTGATCCTCGATGCGCCGCAGGCCAAGTTCGGTATCATCACCACCGGCAAGGCCTATCTCGACGTGCGCCAGGCGCTGGAGGACCTCGGCATCGGCGAGGCCAAGGCGGCCGAGATGGGCATCCGCCTCTACAAGGTCGGCATGACCTGGCCGCTGGAGCCGGAAGGGGCGCGCGCCTTCGCCGCCGGGCTCGAGGAAATCCTGGTGGTCGAGGAGAAGCGGCCGATCATCGAGGACCAGCTCGTCAAGCTGCTCTACAACATGGAGCGGCGCGCCCGCATCATCGGCAAGCGCGACGAGGCGGGCCGCGTCCTGCTGCCGAGCGAGGGCGAGCTGGAGCCGACCGGCGTCGCCAAGGTGATCGCCGAGCGGCTGATGAAGGGCCGCGGCGAAAGCCCGGAACTGCGCCAGCGCCTCGCCCGCCTCGACGCCAAGGAACGGCTGACCGCGGCACCGCCGCCGAAGGTGGCGCGCATCCCCTATTTCTGCTCGGGCTGCCCGCACAACACCTCGACCAACATCCCGGAAGGCAGCCGCGCCATGGCCGGCATCGGCTGTCACGGCATGGCGCTCAGCATGCCGAGCCGGCGCACCAGCACCATCACCCATATGGGCGGCGAGGGCGTGAACTGGATCGGCCAGGCACCGTTCACCAACGAGCCGCACGTCTTTCAGAACCTCGGCGACGGCACCTACTACCATTCCGGCCTGATGGCGATCCGCGCCGCCGCCGCGGCCGGGGTCAATATCACCTACAAGGTGCTGTTCAACGACGCCGTCGCCATGACCGGCGGCCAGCCGCACGACGGCCCGCTCAGCGTGCCGGAGATCACCAAGCAGGTCGCGGCCGAGGGTGCGAAGCGCGTGGTCGTGGTCACCGACGAGCCCGACAAATACCCCGTCGGCGCCGACTTTGCGCCCGGGGTGCAAATCCGCCATCGCGACCAGCTCGATGCCGTGCAGCGCGAGCTGCGCGAGATCAAGGGCCTCACCGTGCTGGTCTACGACCAGACCTGCGCTGCGGAGAAGCGCCGGCGGCGCAAGCGCGGCACCTATCCCGATCCGCAGAAGCGCGCCTTCATCAACGACGCCGTCTGCGAGGGCTGCGGCGATTGCTCGGAGAAATCCAACTGCGTCTCGGTGAAGCCGCTGGAGACCGAGTTCGGCCGCAAGCGGCAGATCGACCAGTCGAATTGCAACAAGGATTTCTCCTGCGTCAAGGGCTTCTGCCCGAGTTTCGTTACCGTGCACGGCGGCCAGGTGCGCAAGCCGAAGCGGCAGGCGGTGGCGATGGTCGAAGACCCCTTCGCCAAGCTGCCGGCGCCGAAGCCGGCCAATTCGGCTGGACCCTACGGCATCCTGGTCACCGGCATCGGCGGCACCGGCGTGCTCACCGTCGGCGCGCTGCTCGGCATGGCGGCGCACCTGGAAGGCAAGGGCTGCTCGACGCTCGACTTTACCGGCCTGGCGCAGAAGAACGGCGCGGTGATGAGCCACATCCGCATCGCGCCGAAGCCGGAGGACATCCATGCGGTGCGCATCGCCGCCGGCGGCGCCAACCTGCTGCTCGGCTGCGACATGGTGGTGGCGGCGGGACCGAATGCGCTGTCGCGCGTCGAACGCGACGTGACGCGCGCCGTGGTGAATTCCTATGTCGCGCCGACCGCCGCCTTCATCGGCGACGGCGACATGGATTTCGGCGCCGAAGCAATGCATCGCGCCATCCGCGGCGCCGCCGGCGACACCAACACCGACTTCATCGACGGCACCGGGCTGGCCACGGCCCTGCTCGGCGATTCCATCGCCACCAATCTCTTCATGGTCGGCTATGCCCTGCAAAAGGGGCTGATCCCGCTGTCGCTCGAAGCCATCGAGCGGGCGATCGAGCTCAACGGCGTCGCCGTCGAGACCAACAAGCGCACGCTGTCCTGGGGACGGCTCGCCGCCTTCGACCGCGGCGCCGTGGAACGCGCCGCCAAGCCGCTGATCCGCGAGGAGAAGCTGCCGGAGAAGAGTTTCGCCGACCTGGTGGCGCATCGCACCGAGTTTCTGACCCGCTACCAGGACGCGGCCTATGCGGCGCAATACAAGGACTTCGTCGACGGCGTGGCCAAGGCGGAAGCGGCCAGGGCCAAGGGGCGGAGCGGCCTCGCCGAGGCGGTGGCGAGAAATCTCTTCAAGCTGATGGCCTACAAGGACGAGTACGAAGTGGCGCGGCTCTATACGGACGGCGAGTTCCGGCGCAAGCTCGACACGCAGTTCGAGGGCGACTTCAAGCTCGAGTTCCATCTTGCGCCACCACTGTTCGCACGGCGCGACCCGGTGAGCGGCGAATTGCAGAAGCGCGCCTATGGCCCGTGGATCTTCCAGGCCTTCAAGCTGCTTGCGCGCCTCAAGGGCCTGCGCGGCGGGCGCTTTGACATCTTCGGCTATACCGCCGAGCGGCGCATGGAGCGGCAGCTCATCGAGGACTACCGCAAGGTAATCGGCGAACTACTCGCGGGCTTGAGCACGCAGAACCATGCCATGGCCTTGCAGATCGCCGGCCTGCCGGAACAGATCCGCGGCTTCGGCCACGTCAAGGAGCAGAACCTGAAGAAGGTCAGGCAGCGCGAGGCCAATCTGCTGGCAGCGTTCCGGGCGCCGAGTCCGCAGGTATCAGCCGCCGAATAGCCGGACCGTTCGTCACCCTTCCCGGCGACTGTCCGGCGGCGGCTGACCCGCTTCAGCCGCCGATCACCTTGCCGAACAGCACCCAGTGCTTGCCGTCGAAGCGCTGGAGCTGAAGCGCGCTGATCGGCGCATAATGCGTCGGGCTGGTGCTGATGGCGATGCCCGGCAGCAGCAGCGGCAGGTCGAGGTGCTTGATATTGGTCGCCTGGCGCATGACGTTCTCGCGGGTGAGCTCGTCGCCGCATTGCTGCAGCGTATAGATCAGGGTTTCCGCCGCCGAATAGCCCCAGACGTTGAAGATATCGGCGGTATTGCCGTCGGGATAGTACTTCTGCATCCAGGCGAGCCAGTCCTTGTAGCCCTTCTCGCTCTGCCACTGGCTGTCGGTCGGATCCTTCAGGTAGCCGATGGAGATGATGCCGGCCGCCTTGTCGAGCCCGGCCGGCTGCAGCACCGCCCCGACCGA
>DATKQA010000473.1:0-4907 GCA_035523835.1 Candidatus Sulfotelmatobacter sp. | reverse complement strand
AATTTGCGGCACGAATCGCGGACGCCGCGTACTGCCCGGAAAACCTTCCCCTCGCCGGATAGAGCGGCCCCCGATCGCCCGATCCCTGATCCAGGAGCCCGCCGTGACAACCGTTGGCACCGACAGCCTGAAAACCCGCCGTCAGCTCAAGGTCGGCAGCAAGACCTACGACTATTACAGCCTGAAGGCTGCGGAAAAGGCCGGGCTCGGCGATCTCTCCAGATTGCCCTTTTCGCTCAAGGTGTTACTGGAAAATCTCCTACGCCACGAGGACGGGCGGACGGTGACGGTCGACGATATCAAGGCGGTCGGACGCTGGCTCAGGACGCGCACCTCGGACCGCGAGATTGCCTATCGCCCGGCGCGCGTGCTGATGCAGGATTTCACCGGCGTGCCGGCGGTGGTCGATCTCGCCGCGATGCGCGACGCCATGGGCACGATGGGCGGCGACCCCGAGAAGATCAACCCGCTCACTCCGGTCGACCTGGTGATCGACCATTCGGTCACGGTGGACAATTTCGGCAGCAGCAAGTCCTTCGCCGAGAACGTCAAGATGGAATACGGCCGCAACGGCGAGCGCTATGCCTTCCTGCGCTGGGGCCAGTCCGCCTTCGACAATTTCCGCGTCGTGCCGCCCGGCACCGGCATCTGCCACCAGGTCAACCTGGAATACCTGTCGCAGGTGATCTGGACCAGCAAGACCGACAAGGGGCGCACGGTGGCCTATCCCGACACGGTGGTCGGCACCGACAGCCACACCACCATGGTGAACGGCGTCGCCGTGCTCGGCTGGGGCGCCGGCGGCATCGAGGCCGAGGCGGCCATGCTCGGCCAGCCGATCTCGATGATGATTCCCGAGGTCGTCGGCTTCAAGCTCACCGGCAAGCTGCGCGAGGGCACCACGGCGACCGACCTGGTGCTGACCGTGACGCAGATGCTGCGGCGCAAGGGCGTGGTCAACAAGTTCGTCGAATTCTACGGCCCCGGCCTCGATGACCTGGCGCTCGCCGACCGCGCCACCATCGGCAACATGGCGCCGGAATATGGCGCCACCTGCGGCTATTTCCCGATCGATGCGGAAACCATCCGCTACCTGAAGGGCACGGCGCGCAGCCCGGCGCGCGTCGCCCTGGTCGAGGCCTATGCCAAGAAGCAGGGCCTGTGGCGTTCGGCGAAGACGCCGGACCCGATCTTCACCGATACGCTGGAACTCGACATCGGCTCGGTTGAGCCGTCGCTCGCCGGACCGAAGCGGCCGCAGGATCGCGTGCCGCTCAGCGAGGCCGCCAGCGATTTCAAGGAAGGCGTCGGCAGCACCTTCGGCCGCACCGACGACGGCCAGCGCCACAAGATCGCCGGCACCAACTACGATCTCGGCCACGGCGACGTGGTGATCGCCGCCATCACCTCTTGCACCAACACCTCGAACCCGAGCGTCATGCTCGGCGCCGGCCTCCTGGCGCAGAACGCGGTGAAGCGCGGCCTGACGGTGAAGCCCTGGGTGAAGACCTCGCTGGCGCCGGGCTCGAAGGTGGTGACCGACTATCTCGCCAAGGCCGGCCTGCAGAAGCCGCTCGACAAGCTCGGCTACAACCTGGTCGGCTACGGCTGCACCACCTGCATCGGCAATTCCGGCCCGCTGCCGGAGGCGATGTCGGCGGCGATCAAGGAGCACGACCTGGTGGTCTGTGCCGTGCTGTCGGGCAACCGCAACTTCGAGGGCCGGGTCAATCCCGACACGCGCGCCAATTTCCTCGCCTCGCCGATGCTGGTCGTCGCCTATGCGCTCGCCGGCTCGATGAAGGTCGATCTGCTGAACGATCCCGTCGGCCACGACAAGAAGGGCAAGCCGGTCTACCTCAGGGACATCTGGCCGTCGAACGCCGAGATCCAGGCGACCGTGCGCAAGTGCGTCGGCCCGGCCATGTTCCGCAAGCAATACGGCAGCGTCTTCGCCGGCGACCGCAACTGGAAGCGGATCAAGACGTCCAAGGGTCTTACCTACAAGTGGGACCGCGCCAGCACCTATGTGCAGCATCCGCCCTACTTCCAGGGCATGCCGACGGAGCCCGGCAAGATCGCCGACATCGTCGGCGCCCGCACGCTCGCCGTGCTCGGCGATTCCATCACCACCGACCACATCTCGCCTGCCGGCTCGATCAAGAAGGACGGGCCGGCCGGCATCTACCTGACCGGCCACGGCGTCACCTATGCCGACTTCAATTCCTACGGCGCGCGCCGCGGCGACCACGAGGTGATGATGCGCGGCACCTTCGCCAACATCCGCCTGAAGAACGAGCTGGTGCCGGGCACGGAAGGCGGCGTGACCAAGCACATGCCGTCCGGCGAAGTCATGTCGATCTACGACGCGGCCATGCGCTACCAGGTCGACAACGTGCCGCTGGTGGTTTTCGCCGGCAAGGAATACGGCACCGGCTCCAGCCGCGACTGGGCGGCGAAGGGCCCGCTCTTGCTCGGCGTGCGCGCCGTGGTGGTGGAGAGCTTCGAGCGCATCCATCGCTCCAATCTGATCGGCATGGGCGTGCTGCCGCTGCAGTTCCCCGACGGCGTCAACCGCAAATCGCTGAAGCTCGACGGCAGCGAACTGCTCGATCTGACCGGCCTCACCCACGGCATCAAGCCGCGCATGGAAGTGCCGCTCACCATCACCCGCACCGGCGGCGCCAAGCAGACGGTGATGCTGCGCTGCCGGATCGATACGCTCGACGAGGTGGAGTACTACAGGAACGGCGGCATCCTGCACTTCGTGCTGCGCAACCTGATGAAACAGGCGGCTTGACGCAGGGGAACGGCGGTGCCGATGCTGTCGGCGGCCGAACCGTTCACCAGGGCGTGAGCGCGCGTCAAGCATACGTGAGTGGTCCGGCCGGGACCCCGGGCGTATGGTCGAGCGATGTATAGAAGCCTTGCCATCATCGCCGGCGGCCTCCTCCTGGGCGTCGCGCCGGCCGCGGCAGAAGACCATGCCGCCACGGTCATCGAGCTTTTTACCAGCGAAGGTTGCAGCTCCTGCCCGCCGGCCGATGCCTATTTCGGCGAACTGGCCAAGCGGAGCGACGTCATTGCGCTGAGCTACCACGTCGACTACTGGGATTATCTCGGCTGGAAGGATTCTTACGCCTCGAAGATCATGACCGAGCGCCAGCGCGCCTATGGCCAGAGCCTCGGCAGCAACTATGTCTATACGCCGCAGATGGTGATCGGCGGCGCGGCCGATGCCGTCGGCTCCGACCGCGTCGCCGTGAACCGCGCCATCGCGCTGCGGGAGAAATCGGCGGTGCACATTCCGCTCGCGGTCAGCCAGGCGAAGGACGGCAAGCTGATCGTCGAAGTGCCGAGCGCCAAGACCAAGCACGATGCCGTGCTCTGGCTGATCCGCTACGACAGCAAGCATTCCGTCGCCATCGAGCATGGCGAGAACAGCGGCAGCACGCTCACCTACTACAATGTCGTGCGCAATATCGAGAAGCTCGGGAGCTGGAACGGACAGGCGACGAAGATCGACGTCGACCCGGCGACCCTCAGCGACGCCGACCACGCGCTGGTGCTGCTGCAGACCGACGGCACCGGCCCGATCCTCGGCTACGCCAGGCTGCCCGACCGCAGCGGTTCCTGATCCTCACGCCACCAGGCTCGACGTCATCGTCGCCGCCAGCCGGCGCGCGAAGGCAACCGGGTCGGGCACCGGCTCGCCCTCGATGATGCGCGCCTGATCGAGCAGCAGGTGCGCCGCGTCGGCCAGCCGGTCGGCGGCGCCCTTGGCCACGGCGAGTTCGCTCAGGCGGCGAATCAGCGCGTGGCGCGGATTGATTTCGAGAATGCGCGCCGTCTCGCGCACCTCCTGGCGATGCTGCTTGAGCAGGCGCGCCAGGTGCATGTCCATGTCGCCTTCGTCGGCGACCAGGCAGACCGCGGAATCGGTGAGCCGGTCGGAGGTGCGCACGTCCTTCACCGCACCGCCGAGCGTCTGCTTCAGCAGCGCCACCAGCGTGCCGATCTGGCTGTCGGGCGGTGTTTCGTCATCGGCCTTGGCGGCCGTTTCGCCGCCCTTGATCTGGCTGAGGTCGGCGCCGCCGACGGTCGCCGACTTGAACGGCTTGTCCTTGAAGGTCGGCGCCATCCTGACCCAGAAATCGTCCACCGGGTCGGTCAGCAGCAGCACCTCGACGCCGCGCGACTTGAAGCCTTCGATCTGCGGGCTCTGCCGCAGCGTCGCCATGTCGTCGCCGCTGATGGTATAGATCGCGCTCTGCCCTTCCTTCATGCGCGCGACATATTGCTCGAGCGAAACCAGGCCGTCGCCGGCGGTGGAATGAAAGCGCGCCAGTTTCAGGATGCGGTCGCGCTGCTCGAAATCCTCGTACAGGCCCTCCTTCAGCACGGCGCCGAAGGCGAGCCAGAACCGGGCATATTCCTCCGGCGCCTTTTCCGCCTTGGTCTCGAGCTCGCCGAGCACGCGCTTGACCACCGCCTGGCGGATGCGCGCCAGCACCGGATTGTTCTGCAGCATCTCGCGGCTGATGTTGAGCGGCAGGTCCTCGGAATCGACGATGCCGCGCAGGAAGCGCAGATAGGCCGGCACCAGGCCCTCGCAATCGTCGGTGATGAAGACGCGCCGGACGTAGAGCTTCACCCGGTGCTTGCGGTCGGGATTGAACAGATCGAACGGCTTGTCGCTCGGCACGAACAGCAGCATGGTGTATTCGAGCTTGCCTTCGGCCTTCTGATGCAGGGTCAGCCAGGGTTCGTCGAAGGCATGGCCGACGTGATGGTAGAATTCCTTGTACTGCTCGGCGGTGATCTCCGCTTTCGGCCGTGTCCACAGCGCGCTCGCGGCATTGACCGTCTCGTCCTTGTCGCCGTCGACCAGGCGGATCGGCAGCGCG
>DATKQA010000472.1:0-8744 GCA_035523835.1 Candidatus Sulfotelmatobacter sp. | reverse complement strand
CGCGCATCATAGCCCTCGGGCGCCCCGCCGATCGTGGTTCGGCTGCTGGTCCGCAACAGATACGGTTGCTTTGACAATTTCTTACCGGCCAATATTAAAGTTGCAGAGAAGCTCAACTATCGCGTCCCGCCAGGCGGCGGGCGGCGTCTCGCGGCCGGTGGCCCAGGCGAACAGTTCGGCGTCCGAGTGCGTTTCCAGCAGCCGCTCGTAGCGGTCGAGCTGCTCGGCCGAAAACCCCGGCAAATAGCGGCGGGCGAAGGCGCCGAGCAGGATGTCGGTCTCCTTCATGCCGGTATAGCTCGACCGGTAGATCAGTCGCCGCCGGCGGGTCTCGATGTCTTCACTCATTTCGGCTCCTTGCCGGCTTGCATATAGCGGCGCCGGGGCGGTCTGTCAGCCCGCTACGGGCGCAAGGCAGCACCAACGGCGGGCTCGCGGCATAAAATCGCCGTGCGCGGCCGCATCCGGGGTAATTTCCCCGGACCAGACGCCGCCCAACAAACGGTCCCGATGCGCCCTGAGATCCTGTTTCCCGCCTTCGCCGCCGTCGGCACGCTGCCCGGCATCGGGCCGCGCAACGCCAAGCTGGTCGAGAAGCTGGCCGGGCCGCGCGTCGCCGATCTCTACTGGCACCTGCCGAGCGGGCTCATCGACCGGCGCTTCGCGCCGAAGATCGCCGCGGCGCCGGAGGGGCGCATCGCCACCATCACGGTCCGCATAGACCAGCACGTCCAGCCGCGCAACCCCCGCCTGCCTTTCAAAGTGCTCTGCTCCGACGATACCGGCGAGATGGTCCTGGTCTTCTTCCACGGCCACCAGGACTGGATCGCGCGCACCCTGCCGCTCGGCAGCACCCGCGTCGTCAGCGGCAAGGTCGAGCTGTTCAACGACATGGTGCAGATGACACATCCCGACCGCATCGTCGGCCCGGAGGAGGCTGCCGAGTTGCAGGCGGTGGAACCGGTCTATCCGCTGACCGCCGGCCTGCAACCGAAGGCGCTGGCCAAGGCGATCGCCGCCGCGGTCGAGCGGGCGCCGTCGCTGCCGGAATGGCAGGACGCGGCCTATCGCCAGCAACAGGGATGGGCGGACTGGCGGAGCGCCCTGGTTTCGGCCCACCACCCGGTGGCGGAGAGCGACCTCGCGCCGGAGGCGCCGGCCCGCGCCCGTCTCGCCTATGACGAACTGCTGGCCAATCAGCTTGCCCTGGCGCTGGTGCGGGCGCATACGCGGAGTCTGCCGGGGCGCCGCCTGCGCGGCGACGGACGCCTGCGCCGCCGGGTGCTGATGGCGCTGCCCTATAGCCTGACCGGCGCGCAGACCCAAGCCCTGCAGGAGATCGCCGCCGACCTCGCCTCCGGTCACCGCATGCTGCGCCTGCTGCAGGGCGACGTCGGCAGCGGCAAGACCGTCGTCGCCCTGCTGACCATGCTCATCGCCGTGGAGGAAGGCGCCCAGGCCGCGCTCATGGCGCCGACCGAGGTCCTGGCCCGCCAGCACCACGACAACCTGCTGCCCCTGGCCGAGGCTGCCGGCGTGCGCCTCGGCCTGTTCACCGGCCGCGACAAGGGCAAGGTCCGCGCCGAGTTGCTGACCGCCGCCGCCACCGGCAAGGTCGATATCCTGGTCGGCACCCACGCACTGTTCCAAGACGAGGTCGCCTTCCACGACCTCGCCGTCGCCGTCATCGACGAGCAGCATCGCTTCGGCGTGCACCAGCGCCTCACCCTCGCCGCCAAGGGACCGAAGGAGCAAGGCGGCGTCGCCGTGCTGGTGACGACGGCGACGCCGATCCCGCGCACGCTCACGCTGACCGCCTATGGCGACATGGAGGTGTCGCGTCTTACCGAGAAACCGCCCGGCCGGCAGCCGATCGACACGCGCGCCGTTCCGCTCGAACGGCTGGCTGAGGTCATCGAGGCGGTGCGGCGCAAGGTAACGGCCGGCGGACGGGTCTACTGGGTCTGCCCGCTGGTGGCGGAATCGGAGGTCGTCGACCTTGCCGCCGCCGAGGAGCGCTATCGTGCCCTGGCCGAATTGTTCGGCGAGCGGGTCGGCCTGGTACACGGCCAGATGAAGGGGCCGGAGAAGGACGCCGCCATGGCCGATTTCGCCGCCGGCCGCACCAGCATCCTCGTCGCCACCACGGTCGTCGAGGTCGGCGTCGACGTGGCGGCAGCCAGCGTCATGGTGATCGAGCATGCCGAACGCTTCGGCCTGGCGCAACTCCACCAGTTGCGCGGCCGTGTCGGCCGCGGCAGCGAGCCGAGCACCTGCCTGCTGCTCTATGCTGGACCGCTCGGCGAAACGGCCAAGGCGCGGCTGCAGATCATGCGCGACACCGAGGACGGCTTCCGCATCGCCGAGGAAGACTTGCGGCTGCGCGGCGCCGGCGAGCTTCTCGGCACCCGGCAAAGCGGCCTGCCCAGTTTTCGCCTCGCCGACATCGCCGTGCATGGCGATCTGCTCGCCGCCGCCCGCGACGACGCCCGCTTGATCGTCGAGCGCGACCCCGAGCTCGAAACGCCGCGCGGCCGATCGCTCCGCGTGCTGCTCTATCTCTTCGAGCGCGATGCCGCCGTGCGCAACCTGCGTTCCGGCTAGAAACCGATCTAGCGCTTGCCGCCGCGGATGCGCGCTTCGTCGGGCACCAGGACCTTGGCCCGGTCCGGCACGGTCGGGATCACCATGCCGCCGGAGAGAACGAGCTTCATGCCCTCCTCGACGCTCATGTCGAGGAAGATGACGTCGCGCCGCGGCAGGAACAGCAGGTAGCCCGAGGTCGGGTTGAGCGCCGTCGGCAGATAGACCGCGACGACATCATCCTTCAGCCGTTCGCCGGCTTCGCCGGTCCGCTCATTGGACAGGAAGGCTACCGCCCAGCAGCCCGGCCGCGGAAATTCGATCAGCACCACCTGGCGGAACGAGTTGGAACTCTGGGTCAGCACGGTCTCGAAAATCTGCTTCAGCGCGCTATAGACGCTGCGCACGATCGGCATGCGCGCGACGATCTGCTCGCCGAGCCTGACCAGACGGCGGCCGAGGAAATTGGCGGTGAGGAAGCCGACCAGCGTGACCGCCACCAGCGCGACGAGGACGCCAAGGCCGGGGATGCTGAACAGCATGACGCCGCCCGGCTGGATCGAAACCGGCAATAGCGGCGCCACGTTCCGGTCGACCATGTCGACGAAGCCCCAGACCAGGTAGACGGTGATGCCGATCGGCGCCGTCACGATCACGCCGGTGAGGAAGTAGTTGCGCAACCGCCCGCCGATCCCCATGCGGGTCGGCATCGGCACGCTTCCCCCTTCGCCCCGATCGCTGGCAGGCGTCTTGTCGTTTCCGGTCATGGTTCTTTCCGCTGATCGCACCGGGCCGGGACAGCGGCCGCCGGCGCCAGACCCGCTATGGAATCAATCCTGCGTCACCACCGATTCATCACCCGGCCAGCTTATAGACAACGTCCGGTTGGCGAAAGTATGGCGAGGCCGCGCACCGGGCGCCGGCAAACACCGTGCCCGGCCATGCAAAATTTGACACAATGGCGCGCAAGCCGCCGTGCTGGAATAGAGAATGACGCTGCACCGTTTACAATTAGGCCCATGAACCGCTTCGCCCGTCCCTTGTCGCCGACGAACCTGCCAACCGCCCGGCTCGGCGCGCTCGCCACCGCCGTCCCGCGGCATGTCCTGCAGCAGGAGGCGGTGGCCGCGGGGGCCGATCGCATCTTCGCCGGCAACTTCAGCGATTTCTCCCGCCTGCGCCCGGTCTATGCCAACGCCGAGATCGATACCCGGCATTCCTGCGTGCCGATCGACTGGTATCACAAGCCGCACAGCTTCACCGACCGCAACCAGCTCTATATCGAGAATGCGGTCGAGTTGCTGGCCGCGGCGGCGGAGCAAGCTCTGGCCGAGGGCGGCCTTACGTTCGCCGATATCGACGGACTGGTGGTGGCGTCGAGTTCGGGCATCGCCACGCCGAGCCTCGATGCCCTGCTGATGCAGCGCCTGCGGCTGCGCCGCGACATGCAGCGCCTGCCCATCTTCGGCCTCGGTTGCGCCGGCGGCGTGATCGGCCTGTCGCGCACGGCCCAACTCGCCCGCGGCGCGCCGGACAAGCGCTATCTGTTCCTGGTCGTCGAGCTCTGCGGTCTGAATTTCCGCTTCCGCGACCGCTCCAAGAGCAATGTGATCGCCACGGCGCTGTTCGGCGACGGCGCCGCCGCCGCCGTCGTGAGCTGTCGCGAGGCTGGCCCGGCGCTCACCGCCTGGGGCGAACACACTTGGCTCGACTCGCTCGACGTCATGGGCTGGGACGTCACCGACGACGGGCTGAAAGTGGTGTTTTCGCGCGACATTCCGGCGCTGATCCGCAAGGACATGCGCGCGGTGGTGGACGCTTTCCTGACCAGCCATGACCTGACGCTGCCCGACATCGACGGCTTCATCTGCCATCCCGGCGGCGCCAAGGTGCTGGACGCCCTGGAAGAAGTCTTCGAGCTGCAGCAGGGCGGCCTCGTCCATTCGCGCGACGTGCTGCGCCGTTTCGGCAACATGTCGGCGGCGACGGTGATGTTCGTGCTGCAAGCCACGCTCGCGGGCAGGGCACGCGGCCGCCATCTGATGTCGACGCTCGGTCCCGGCTTCACCTCCGGCCTGCTGCTGCTGGAAGCGGGGTGAGCCCGGTCCATATCCTCCTGCTCCTGGTCGGGGCGGGGCGGCTGGCCGAACTGCTGCTCGCCGCCCGCAACACGCGCTGGCTGCGCGCGCACGGCGCCGTCGAGATCGGCGCGCGGCACTATCCGCTCTTCATCCTGCTGCACGGCACCTGGTTCGCCGCCATGATCGTCGCCGTTCCGGCCGGCCAGCCGGTGCGATGGCCGCTGATCGGCCTGTTCGCACTGTTGCAGCTCGGCCGGATCTGGGTGCTGCGCACGCTCGGCCGCCGCTGGACCACGCGCATCCTCACCCTGCCGGACCAGCCGCTGGTCGCCGCCGGCCCCTATCGCTGGCTGCGGCATCCGAACTACTGGATCGTCGCCATCGAAATGCCGCTGCTGCCGCTTGCCTTCGGCGCCTGGAAAATCGCCCTCGTCTGGGGCGTCCTGAACGGCATCCTGCTGCGCTATCGCGTGTCGGTCGAGGAGACGGCGCTGGCGCCGCGGCGCGCCCTGCCCTCGACCGGCGATTGACGCTCTCCGCCTTGCGCCGCCTCGGCTTTCGCCTACCATGGCCGTCTCAGGCGGCAACCCCAGGGAGAATGCGATGCGGCTTCAGGGCAAGGTGGCGATCGTGACCGGCGGCGGCTCCGGTTTCGGCGAGGGCATCGTCAAGCGCTTCGCCGAGGAAGGCGCCGCGGTCGTGATCGGCGACATCAATATCGACGCCGCGCGCCGGGTGACGGAGGCGGTCGCCAAACAGGACGGGCGCGCCACGGCGGTCCTGTGCGACGTGTCCAAGGGGGCCGATTTCGCCCGCCTGGTCGGCACCGCGGAAAAGCAGTTCGGCGGCCTCGACATCGTCGTCAACAACGCCGGCGTGCCGCAGCGCAACGGCCCGATGGGCGACACCGACGAGGCGGCCTTCGATCGCATCTATGCGGTCAACGTCAAATCGCTCTATTGGAGCGCGATCCATGCCGTGCCGGCGCTGCGGCGGCGCGGCGGCGGCGTCATCATCACCACGGCCTCGACGGCCGGCGTGCGCCCGCGGCCCGGCCTCGTGTGGTACAACGGCTCCAAGGGCGCTGCCATCACCATCACCAAGACCATGGCGGTGGAACTGGCGCCGCACAAGATCCGCGTCTGCGCGCTCAATCCGGTGGCCGGCGACACGCCCATGCTGGCGGAATTCATGGGCGGCGCGGACACGCCGGAGGTGCGCGCCCGTTTCCTCTCGACCATTCCCCTTGGCCGCATGAGCCAGCCGCGCGACATTGCCAACGCGGCGCTCTACCTCGCGTCCGACGAGGCCGATTTCATCACCGGCGTCTGCCTCGAGGTCGACGGCGGCCGCTGCGTCTGAACCCTTGGCGACCGCCGAAGCGCTGTTTCGCGAGGCCTTGGCCCTGCATCGGCAGGGCCGATTGGCCGAGGCGGCGGCGCGCTACGAGCAAGCATTGCAGATGGCGCCGACCCTGGCCGGCGCGCTCAACAACCTCGCTGCCTGCCGGCTGGCGCTCGGCCAGAGCCAGGCCGCCATCGCGCTGCTGCAGCAGGCGGTGGCGTTGCATCCCGATTTCGCCGCGGCGCATCTCGGGCTGGCTCAGGCCCTGAACGATGTCGGTAGCCTCGGCGAAGCGGCCGATGCCTTCGCCCGTGCGCTGGCGCTGCTGCCGGACCAGGCGGACGCCTGGTCCACCTATGCGGCGCTGCTGACCCGGCTCGGCCGCCTGGATGCGGCGGAGAACGCCTGCCGGCGCGCGCTGGCGCTGCGGCCCGACCATGCCGAGGCCTTGTCCAACCTCGGCAATGTGGAAAAGGAGCTCGGCCGTTTCCAGCAGGCGGCAGCGACGCAGCGCCGCGCCCTGGCGCTCAAGCCGGCCTCGCCGGAGATCGGCTGGAACTTCGCCCTGGCGGCGCTCACCGCCGGCGACTATGCGGCGGGCTGGCCCTATTTCGCCTGCCGGCTCGACTGCGCCGGCGCCTTGCGCCGCAGCTACGACCGGCCACGCTGGGACGGCCGCAGTCCACTGCAGGGCAAGCGCATCTTTCTCTATCCGGAGCTCGGCTTCGGCGACACGATCAACTTCGTGCAGTTCGCGCCACTGCTCAAGCAGCGCGGCGCGGCACAGGTCACCGTGGAATGCCAGCCGCCGCTGCTCGGCCTGCTCGGCCGCATGGCCGGCATCGATCTCGTCATTCCGTCCGGCGCGGCGGCGCCGGCCTTCGATTGCCACCTGCCGCTGATCGACCTCCTGCCGGCGCTCGCCATCCGTCCCGACCGGGTGCCGCGCCGCGAACGCTATCTCACGCCGCCGGCGAACGCACCGGCGCCGCTGGTGCAGGCTTTCGCCGCCGTCGCGCCCGGGCGGCGCAAGATCGGCCTGGTCTGGGCCGGCGACGCCTCGCGAAGCTTCGACCGGCATCGCTCGCTCGCCGCCACCGACCTGCTCGCGCTCGGCGCCGGTTCGGCGCACGCCTTCTTCTCGCTGCAAAAGGTCAAGCGGCCCGGCGACGACGCGGCCTTGGCGCAATACGCCGAGGTCGTCGACCTGGCGCCGCATCTCGGCGATTTCGATGACGCCGCCTGGGCCGTCGACCGGCTCGACCTGCTCATCACCGTCGACACCGCCGCCGCGCATCTCGCCGGCGCGCTCGGCAAGCCGGTGTGGAATCTGCTGCGCTTCGCCTCCGACTGGCGCTATCCGGTGACGATGGGCGACAGCCCCTGGTATGCGTCCATGCGGCTGTTCCGTCAGCCATCGCGCCAGGGGTGGGATGCGACGCTCGCCGCGGTGGCGGCCGCATTGCGGGCCTTCTAGGGCGCCAGCGCCCGCTCGACCAGGCCGCGGGCGGCCGGCGGCAGGGGCAGCGCCAAGGCGGCCTGCTGCCCGCGCGGCGACATCTTGCGCCAGGTCTTGCGCACGATCTCGACCACTTTCGCCGCATCGTGCTTCGCCGAGAAGCCGGCCAAATAGTTTTCCAGAAACACCAGGCAGATGACATCCTCGAGCATCTGCATCTCCGGATCGCTCTGCAGCTTCTCCTTGCGGATCAGCGCCTGGACCCGGGCGATCGTCGCCGCGTCATAGCCGACCTCGGCGAGCAGCGCGCCCGCCGTGTCGGCATGAAACCGGTAGAGCGTGGTACGCCAGCGGTGATAGCCGGCGCGGTCCATGGGAAAGTCGCCGCGCGGGATGCGCCAGCGCCGGATGTGCTGGGCGCGCGCGGCGAGCCGGAGCGCTTCGGAGGCATCGGGCGCCAGGCGCTCGAGCCAGGCGCTCATGCGCTCGCCATAGGCCAGTTCCTTCGGCTGCTCGACGCCGCCGATCATCTCGCGGTTCGGATCTTCGCCGTTGGCCGCGTCGATGCGCGCCACGGCGGCTCGAAAGCGTTCGCCTGCCTCGTCCATCATGTCATCCGGCATGCGCTGGCCGGCCTCCCGGAGACTCGCTCGCCATAGCCTGCCACGTCGGGCGGCCATTGAGAACGCGCAACGACATGCCGGCATTGCCCGGCTGATGTCTTTCGCCGCCGAATCCGTCTAGGATGGCCGCGAACGACCATTGGGGGATACGTCATGCCCATCAGCATGTACCAGGCTTCGGTGCCGGTCTTCATACGAATGCTCGCCGCCTTGTCGGCGATCCTGGACAAGGCCGAAGCGCACGCCACCGCGAAGAAGATCGAGCCGGCTGCCCTGCTCGGTGCGCGGCTCTATCCGGACATGTTCGCGATGGCGCGCCAGGTGCAGGAGGCGACCAAGCACGTCTATTGGGGCTGTGCGCTGCTGGCCGGCCAGGAGATGCCCAATCATCCGAACGGCGAGAACAGCTTTGCCGACTTGAAGCAGCGCATCGCCAAGGCGATCGAGTTCGCCCGCGGCTTCAAGCCGGAACAGATCGACGGTTCGGAAGAGCGCGCCGTCGCCATCAAGTTTCCGACGCGCACCTTGGAGATGAAGGGGCAGCCGTTCCTGCTCGGTTTTGCCATGCCCAACTTCTATTTCCACGTCACCACCGCGTTCGACATTCTGCGGCACAACGGCGTGGAGATCGGCAAGCGCGACTACATGGGCAGC
>DATKQA010000471.1:0-5265 GCA_035523835.1 Candidatus Sulfotelmatobacter sp. | reverse complement strand
TGAACGTTTTGTGGCTTCTCGTTCGCCATTGGGCACCCTTGTTCTTGTTATGCCGACCCGACAAACGCCGCTTCGCGAAAATATTCGTGAAGAAAGAGCGGCGCCTGCCAGCCCCCAAAGGAGATGGGGACCCAAAGGGTTGCAAACAAGATCGATCACGCCGGCCGGGAAGTCAAATCGGAGCAGCCGTGCGCGTCGACCGGCCCCGACAAGCATCGACAACCGCCGGAGGCATCGACGAGATTCACGAATGTGTGATCGCCGTCTCCTGCCGCTCGGCATGGCTTTCATAAAGCGCGAGCAGCTTGTTCGCGACCGAACCCGGACGGCCATTGCCGATCACCCGGTCGTCGATCTGCACCACCGGCATGACGAAGGACGTCGTGGAGGTCAGAAACGCCTCCCGCGCCGCCTTCGCTTCGTCGACGGTAAACTTCCGTTGCACCACGCGAATTCCGTCCCGGCGCGCGAGCTCGACGAGGGCGAGCCGGGTAATGCCGTTCAGGATGGCGTGCTCCGCGTTGCGGGTGACAATGTTGCCCTCGCCATCAATGATCCAGGCGTTGCTGGATGCGCCTTCGGTCACGAAACCCTGCTCGTCCACCAGCCAGGCCTCGTAGGCGCCGGCCTCGCGCGCCGCCTGCTTGTCCAGCACGTTCGGCAGCAGCGACACGGATTTGATGTCGCGCCGCGCCCAGCGAATATCGGGTCGCGTGACGACCCGCACACCCGCCTCGGTCAAGGCGCTGCGTCCGCCGGACGGCGTGCTGCGCGCGGTCACCACCAGCGCCGGCTTGGCGGCCTTCGGAAAGCCGTGATCGCGGCGGGCTACGCCGCGGGTGATCTGCAGGTAGACGATGCCGTGCCGCACGCGGTTTCGCCGCGCCACCTCGTTCAACACCTGAAACAGCGCCGCGTGCGACATTGTCCAGTCGATGCGCAATTCGCCGAGCGAGCGGTCGAGCCGCTGCAGATGCGCCGCCGCGTCGACGATGACGCCGTCGACGACGGCACAGACCTCATAGACGCCATCGGCAAATTGATAGCCGCGATCCTCCACATGGACCACCGCGTCCCGGTGCGGCACATAGCGGCCGTTGACATAGGCGATACGCGACATCGACTGCTCCCGGACCTGTCCCGTTACCCCGCCGGCGCGCCGGCGGTCATTCCGGCACCGCCGCGCCGCGCTCGGCGGTATTCACGCCGAGCGACTTGAGCTTGCGGTGCAGCGCCGAGCGCTCCATGCCGACGAAATTCGCGGTACGCGAGATATTCCCGCCGAAGCGCGTGAGCTGCGCCAGCAGATATTCCCGTTCGAAGATTTCCCGCGCCTCGCGCAGCGGCATGGCCATGATCTCCTCGCCGCTGCCGTTGCGCAGCGATCCCGGCGCGACGGAGCCGATATCGGCCGGCAGCATGTCCGCACGGATCACCGCCTTGGGATCGCCGGGCGTCAGGATCAGCAGCCGGGCGACGATGTTGCGCAGCTCCCGCACGTTGCCGGGCCAGTCGCCGGCCTGCAGCGTGGCCAGCGCGTCCTCGCCGATCTCGCGCGTCGGCAGGCCCTGCGCCTCAGCCTCGCGCCGGATGAAGTGACGCACCAGCAGCGGAATGTCGTCGCGGCGCTCGCTGAGCGGCGGCACCCTGATCGGCACCACGTTGAGACGATGAAACAGATCCTCGCGGAAGCGGCCGGCGCTGATCTCGCCGGCCAGATCGCGGCTCGTCGCGCTCACCACCCGCACGTCGACCTCGACCCGCGTTCTGCCGCCGACCCGCTCGAAGGTCTGGTCGACGAGCACGCGCAGGATCTTGGCCTGCGTCTCCAGCGGCATATCGGCGACTTCATCGATGAAGAAGGTGCCGCCGTGCGCCGCCTCGAAGCTGCCGATCTTTCGCCCGCCCTCGGCGCCGGGAGCGCCCTCCTCGATGCCGAAAAGCTCGACTTCCATGCGTTCCGGCGCCATCGAGGCCGCGTTCAGCACGACGAACGGCCCTTCGGCGCGCTTGGAGCGGGTGTGCAGCAGGCGCGCGACCACCTCCTTGCCGGAGCCGGGAGCGCCGGCGATCAGCACGCGGCTGTTGGTCGGCGCCACCCGCTCGATGGCGCTGCGCACCGCGTTGATGGCGCCCGAGGTGCCGACGAGGTCGACATCCAACCCGCCGCGGCGGCGCAGTTCCAGGTTTTCCCGACGCAGCCACGCCGCTTCGATGGCGCGCTCGACCTGCAGCAGCAGGCGATCCGCCTTGAAGGGCTTCTCGATGAAATCATAGGCGCCGCGCTTGATCGCCGAGACCGCGGTCTCGATATTGCCGTGGCCGCTGATCATGATGACGGGCAGGTTCGGATGATCGCGCTTGACCTGATCGAGCAGCTCCAGGCCGTCGCGCTTGCTGCCCTGCAACCAGATATCGAGGATCAGCAGCGACGGCCGCCGCGCGCGGATCTCGAGAATGGCGGACTCGCTGTCGCCCGCCGTGCGCGCGGCATAGCCTTCATCGGTCAGGATGCCGGAGACCAGCTCGCGGATATCGACCTCGTCGTCGACGATGAGAATGTCAAGCGCCACGGGCGGACCTCTCGCCGGCCATGGCCACCACTTCGGCATTTTCCCCGCCCGTTGCCGCGCGCTCGCGCATCATGCCGTCCGCCTCGCCGGCCGCGGTGCGAAACAGCAGGCGGATGCAGGCGCCGCCGCCCTCGGCATCGTCGAGCAGCAATTCGCCGGCATGCTCCTCCATGATCTTCTTGACGATGGCCAAGCCGAGGCCGGTGCCCTTGGTGCGGGTGGTGACATAGGGTTCGGTCAGGCGCGAGCGGTTCTCGACCGGCAGCCCGCGGCCGTTGTCGATCACCTCGACGCTGATCTCGCCGCGCTTTTGCAGCAGGCGCACCTCGATCCGCCCGCGCGGCGCCCCGGCATCGGCGGCGCGTCGCGCGTCAATCGAATCGGCGGCGTTCTGCAACAGATTGGTCATAACCTGGGCAAGCTGGCGCGCGTCGCAGCGCAACGGCACCGCTCCCTCCGGCAGGCTGGCGACATAGTCGACCTCGGCATGTGCGACATGCTGCAGGAACAGCGCCTGGCGCACCAGCTCGGCCAGGTTCTCGGTCCTGAAGACCGGCGCCGGCAGACGCGCGAAGGACGAAAACTCATCCACCATGCGGCCGATGTCGCCGACCTGGCGGATGATCGTGTCGGTGCATTTGGTGAAGACCTCGGGATCGCTGACGATTTCCTTCATGTACTTGCGCTTGAGGCGTTCCGCCGAAAGCTGGATCGGGGTCAGTGGATTCTTGATCTCGTGGGCGATGCGCCGGGCGACATCGGCCCAGGCGGCCGTGCGCTGCGCCGAGACGAGCTGGGTGATGTCGTCGAAGGTGACGACGAAGCCCTGGATCTCGTCGTCGTTCATCTCGGTCACCACCGCGACCAGCAGGTTGCGCATGACGCCGCCGCGGGTCAGGTTGACCTGCGCCTGGATCGGACGGCCGGGCCGCTCGCGGGCATCGATCAGCAGCCCCGCCATCTCCGGCACGGCCTCGGCCAGCAGCTTGTCGGCCAGCTCGTGCGCCGGCGTGCCGAGCAGCCGGGTCGCGGAGGGGTTGGGCAGATGGATGCGGCCGGCCGCATCGAGGCCGATGACGCCGGCGGAGACGCCGGCCAGCACCGCCTCGGTGAACCGCCGGCGCTGGTCGAGCTGCTGGTTCGCGTCGATCAATTCGCCGCGCTGGCTCTGCAACTGCGCCGTCATGCGGTTGAAGGCGCGGCCGAGGATGGTCATCTCGTCGTCGGCGTCGCTCTCCACGACGCGCGCGGTGAGATCGCCGCCGCGCACCCGCTCTGCCGCGTCGATCATGCCGGAGATCGGCCGCACCAGCCGGGTGGCGACGGCAAGCCCGAAAGCGATCGAAGACAAAAGCAGCAGCAGGGAAATGCCGAAGAACACCACGGCGAAATTGATCTCGGTGCTGGAGCGCTTGGATTCGAGCTCGCGATAGCCCTGCGCCGCTTCCTGCGCCCGCGCCAGGTGCGAGAGGACTTCCGGCTCGAGCGAACGATCGACATAGAGGTAGTCGCCGATGAAATTATCCAGCCGCACCAGGGCGCGAACCCGGTCCTCCGCCAGGAAGCGCTTTTCGCCCGGCTGGGTCAGGATCACCACGTCGCCGGCATCGGCCTTCTCGAAGGCGCTCGCCGGGATCTTTTCGAAATCGGGGGCGAAGGCCAGGCCGGAGCGCGCCAGCACATGGCCGAAACGGTCGATCAGCACGGCTTCCGACAGGGCGCGCGCCTGGGTCTCCAGATTCAACGCCTGATTCAGCCAGGCCGGATCCGACATCAGGCGCGCCGCATCGTGATTGAGGTCGGCCGCCATGCGCAGCACGTCCGCCTGGATGGTCTTGCGGTATTCGCCGACATAGGCCTCGGCGACCGCGACCGATTCCTGCACCGCGGTCGAGATCGGCGCGCTGAACAATGTCTCCAGCGCGAGCTGCATGAAGAGCGCGGAAAAGCCGGCGACGATGACCGCCGGCAGCACTGCGACCAGGCTGAACAGGGCGACGATGCGCGTGTGCATGCGCGAGCCGGCCGCACCGGCACGCCGCCGCACCCAGATCCGCACGAAGCCGGTCGCCACGACGACCGCCACGCCGGCCAGCAGCGACAGGTCGGAAACGAACAGGATCGGCTTGAGCTGCGGATAGCGCACGACCGGCGCCGGATCGGCCAGGACGAGATAGGTGGCGATCCCGAACACGACGGCGGCCGACACCACCGCAATCGCCAGCTTCTGGCCGAGCGCTACCCGGTGACTCCATTTACGCAGGCGGCTCAAAAAGGAGCTGAAGGGTGCGTCAGCGGAATTTGCCATCAAACCTTCCGGGAGCGGTGCCGCCCGCCGATCATGATCGGCGGCGACATGGATGTGGCAAATTTACATCACTTCAAGCCGCGCACCACTTGAATTTCGAGGTCGCGAATCTTCTTGCGCAGGGTATTGCGGTTCAATCCCAGAAGCTGCGCCGCGCGGATCTGATTGCCCCGGGTGGCCGACAGGGTGAGTGAAATCAGCGGCCGCTCGACCTCGCGCAACACGCGGTCATAGAGGCCGGCCGGCGGCAGGCCGTCGCCGTGCGCGGAAAAATACCGGCTCAAGTGGCGCTCGATGGTGGCGCCGATATTGTCGCTGGTCGGCGCCTCCTCGCCGGTCGGCGTGGGCGCGGGATCGGCAAGCTCGGCCTCGATCACCTCGATG
>DATKQA010000470.1:0-6042 GCA_035523835.1 Candidatus Sulfotelmatobacter sp. | reverse complement strand
CATGGTCGAGGCCGTTGTTGAGCACGCCGAGCACGAACAGGCCGACGATGGTGTTGCCGATGCCGCCTTGGCCGCCGAACAGGCTGGTGCCGCCGACCACGACCGCCGAGATCGCGTCCAGCAGATAATCGCCGAATTCGTCCTGCTGGGCGCTTCCGAAATGCGCCACGCCGAGCATGCCAGCGACGCCCGAGCAGACCGCCGAGATGATCATTACCGAAGCAACGATGGCGCGCACGTTGACGCCGGAATATTCGGCGGCCTCGCGGTTGCCGCCGACCATGTAGATGTAGCGGCCGAAGCGGGTGTAGGTGAGCACGAGATGACCGCCCAGCAGCATCACGGCGGCGACGATGACGATCCAGGGTATGGCGCCGACCGAGGCCGAGCCGAGGGTCGCGATCAGGTCCGGCACCTTGTAGGCGATCTGGCCGCGGACCAGCAGCGCCGAGATGCCGGCGGCGATCTGCATCATCGCCAGGGTCATGATGAAGGAAGGTATGCCGATGACGGTGAGGCCGAGCGCATTGACCATGCCGAGCAGCGCGCAGAGGCCGAGCGCCAGCAGGATCGCCGCCCAGCCCGGCAGGGCGATATTGGCGATGTTGACGTAGGATTCCTGCAGGGTGAAGTAGGCCACCGCGATCCCGGTAACATTGGCGATGCCGGCGACCGAGAGGTCGATTTCGGCGCAGAGGATGACGAAGGTCAGGCCGACGGCGATGATGCCGGTGACCGACACCTGGGTCAGGATGTTGCCGAGATTCTCCAGCGTGGCGAAGGACGGGCTGGCGACGGCGAAGAAGCCGCTGAGAAAGATCAGCGTCAGGAACGGCGCGATATTGCGCATCTGGCTTTGCAGCAGCGCCGCCATCCTGCCCGGCGGGTTCGACGCCCCGTCTTTCGCCGTGCTCGTCACCGCGCCGCGCCCCTCACGCCGCCTCGAGCAGGCGGTCCTTGCTGACCACCTCGCCGGCGAATTCGCGCACGATCGCGCCGCGCTTCAAGACGAGGATGCGGTCGGCGAGCGAGAGAACCGTCTCGGGCTCGGTCGAGACGACGATGATGGCGAGTCCGCGGGCGCGCAGGTCGCGGATGATATTGACGACGTCGTTCTTGGCGCCGACGTCCATGCCGCGGGTCGGCTCGCACAGCACAAGAAGACGCGGCGGAGAGGTGAGCCACTTGGCCAGGCCGACTTTCTGCTGGTTGCCGCCGGAAAGCATGCCGAGCGCGCGATCCACGGTCGCGGGCCGGATCTGCAACTGCTCGACCTGGCGCCTGGCCAGGGCGCGCTCCTGCGCCGGCCGTAGCAGCAGCGCCGCGATGCGCTCGAGGATGCTGATCGAGACGTTCTTGTAGACCGGTTCGTGGTGGAAGAGCATGGCGCGGCGGCTTTCCGGCACGAAGGCGATGCCGGCGCGCCGCGCGTCGGCCGTCGAGGCGAAGCTCACCGCCTTGCCTGCCATGGAAAGCCCGCCGCGGTCGGGCTTGAGCTTGCCGAAGACGATGCGGGCGAGGTCGAGCTGCCCGCAGCCCATGAAACCGTAGACGCCGAGCACCTCGCCGGCGCGGGCCTCGAAGGAAATGTCGCTGAGCGCACGGCCGAGCCAGACATGTTCGGCGCGGAGCACGCCGGGCTGCGCCCCCTTCGCCGGCAGGGCGATGTCGTGGGTATAGCTGTCCTCGAGCTCCTGGCGGCCCTTGCCGATCATTGCCTCGATCAGCGCCGCCTTGCTGGTTGCCGCGGCGGCCGCCTCGGCGACCTTGCGGCCATTGCGCAGCACCGTCACCTGGTCGGAAATGCGCAGGATGTCGTCGATGAAATGCGAGATGAAGATGATGCCGCGGCCCTCTTCGCGCAGCTTCTGCAGGGCGGCGAAAAGCCGCTCCACCTCGGGCGGCGACAGTGCCGAGGTCGGCTCGTCCATGATGATGATGCGCGCGCCGGAAAACAGCACCCTGGCGATCTCGATGAGTTGCTGCAGCCCGATCGGCAGATCGCCGATGCGGCGGGCGGGATCGACGGCGATGCCGAGCCGGGCCAGAAGCTCCGCCGCCTCGCGCACCATGCGCCGCCATTGCACCACGCCGAAGCGATTGGTCGGCTGATGGCCGAGAAACACGTTCTCGGCCACCGACAGATCGGGAGCGATACTCAGCTCCTGGTGCACCATGGCGATGCCGGCGGCGAGCGCATCGCGCGCCGAGCGAAAGCGGGTCTCCCGCCCGTCCAGAACGAACCGGCCGGAAAATTCCGCGTGCACGCCGGCGATGATCTTCATCAGCGTGCTCTTGCCGGCCCCGTTCTCGCCGACGAGACCATGAATCTCGCCGGCGTGAAGGGTGAAATCGACCCCGCGGAGCGCCTCGACGCCGCCGAACGCCTTGGTCAGGCCGCGGAGCTCCAGGACCGGCAAGCGGTCTTGCGCCATGCCCGATCTCAGATGAGGAAATGCTCCTCCATCCACTGCATGCCGGGTGCATTGGCCTTGGTCACGACTGGGCCGTCGGTGACCACGCTCTTCGGAATGCCGCCCTGGCCGGTCTTTTCTCCGCCGGTGACCGCGGCAACGCCGGCGACGATGGCGCCGCCGTGAATGCGGCAGGAGGGATTGCGCACCGTCGCGTACATGCGGCCCTCGCTCACCGCCTGGATCGCCGGCGGCATGGCGTCGACGCCGCCGATCAGGATGTTCGTCCGATTGTGCGCCTTCATGATGTTGTAGGCGGCAAGCGCCATATCGTCGTTGTGGAAGAACGCGGCGTCGATCTTCGGATATTTGGTCAGATAGGTTTCCCACAGCCGTGCCGTCTTCGACACGTCCCAATCGGCCGGCTGGGTGTCCAGCACCTTGATGTTGGGATATTGCTTCACCACCGATTCGAAGCCCCGGGCGCGGCCCTGCGCGCCGGTATGGCCGAGCGCGCCCTGGGTCATGATGATGTTGCCCTTACCGCCGATGGCGTTCACCAGCGCCTGGGTGACCGAGGCGCCCATGAATTCATTGTCGGGCGCGAGGAAGGAATGCACCTTGATCTGGTCGAGCGGCGCGATCAGCGTGTCCATGTCGATGACCGGGATGCCGGCATCGATCATCTTCTGCACCGGCTGGGTCAGGGTGCCGATGCCGAAGGCCTGGATGGCGACGAAGTCCCATTTCTGCGAGGCCATGTTGTCGATCGCGGCGCGCTGCTTCACCGCGTCGAGCTGCCCGTCGAACCAGGTGACCTCGACGTTGAACAGCTTGCCCCACCATTCCGCCGCCTGCTTGCCCTGGGCGCACCAGGTCGCCTGCAGGCCGGCGTTGGAAAAGGCCGCCTTCAGCGGCTTGCCGGAGCGGCCGACCGCCTCCGCCGCCGAGGCCGTGCCGATGCCGAGGCCGCTGAAAAGCGCCGTCGCCGCGCCGGCCGTTGCCGCGTTACGGATGAGATCGCGCCTGGTTTGCGAAAAAATATCGCCCTCGGACATTGTTTCCTCCTTCTGTCCACCCGCGGATGCTGATGGCGCTTATGACGCGCCAGTCAGGGAGGAAGCCTGTCACATTCCACTACCGCACGCCACTGCGCCGGGACCAGGTCAGTTGAGCTCTTTGGCCGAGTAACCGAGGAGCCAGCGGGCCACGATCAGCCGGTTGATTTCGCCGGCGCCTTCGAAAATGTCGAAGATGCGCGCGTCACGGAACCATTTTTCGGCCAGGAATTCTTCCGACAGCGCCTGGGGTCCGAGAATTTCCAGGCACGCCTGGGAAATGCGCCGGGCGGCCTTGCCGCCGAGCGTCTTGGCCATCGAGGCCTCCACCTTGGTCGCCCCGTTGGTGCGCCCATCGCGCTCCTCCAGCCACTTGCAGCGCAACACGCTGAGCAATGCCGCGTCGTAGAGCGCCTCCAGACGCAGCAGCCGATCCTCGATCGCCGAGCGCGCCGGCGTGCCGGGTTCATAGCGCAGCACGCCGCCGTCCTCGGCCAGCCTGGCGCGGGTGAAATCGAGCAACGCCCGGGCGACACCGAGACCCATGGCGGCGACCATCGGCCGCGTGCCGTTGAACACGATCATCGTCTTCTTGAAATCGGCATCGATGCGGTTGAATTCGGGCACGCGGCAGTCCTGCAGCACGAAATCCTCGGTATCCCAGGAGCGGATGCCCATCTTCTTGACCTGGCCCAGCAGCTTCAGCCCCGGCGCGCCCTTCTCGACGACGAAGGCCATGAAGGGCCGGATGCCGTCCCGCGCCGGTCCGCGCACCAGCACCAACGCGCCGGCCGCGCCACCGAAGCCGGAACAATAGATCTTCTCGCCGTTCAGCACCCATTCGCCTGTCTTCTCGTCGCGGACCGCGCTGGCGCGGATGGCCGAGGGATCCGAGCCGGCGCCCGGCTCGGTCAAGGCGATGGACAGCTCCTTGTGGCCGAACCTGGCCACCTGCTCCGGCGTGCCGGCGTAGTTGACGATCATTCGGCCGAGGCCGGTCCGCGCCCGGCGCAGGCGCACGTCGCCATAGGATTCCTCGAGATGCACCAGCACCTCGATGATCGCCGGAGCGCTGGTCTGCCCGGCCAGCTCCTTCATCAAATCGTGAGGCGAGGGCTTGTCCTTCACCTCGGGAAAGATCGCCGGCGCAAGCTCGTCTTCGTGCTTGTCGTAGTAGCGCGCATGGCGATGGCCGATCTGGCCCTCCTGCCGCGCTAATTCGAGAATCTTTTCGTCGGCTTCCGTCAGACTGAAATCGACCATGTTTCGCCCCCGGTTCAGACGCCGGCGATGCCTTCCAGCAGCGACAGCGATCGCGCATTGCGATACCACATCTCGATCGGATGGGCGCGCACGAAGCCATGCCCGCCGAAGGCCTGCACGGCCTCGTCGGCGATCGACACCGCCTGCTCGGCAGCATAGGTATAGGCGAGCTGGGCCGAGCGTGTCGCCTTGCGCCCCGTTTCGAGCTCCCATGCCGCGCGCCACGTCATCCAGCGCATCGCCTCGATCTCGATATGCATGTCGGCGAGGCGGAAGGCGATGACCTGCTTGCGCGCCAAGGGCGTGCCGTGCACCACCCGCTCTTTGGTATAGGGCACGCAGTAGTCGAGGATGCCGCGGCTCATGCCGGTGAGTATGGCGGCGATGCCGGTACGGGCCGAGTCGATGAGTCGCTGCACGTCGCAGCCGTTGTGATCGCCAAGCCGCATATCCGCCGGCACCTTCACGTCGTGGAAGGAAACATTGGCCAGGCGAAGACCGCGCAGCCCGAGCGTGCCCGGCGCCTCGCCCACGATCACGCCGGCGGCCTCGCGCGGCACGATGAAGGCATCGGGCGCGCCGTCGCCGGCGGCGATCACCAGGAAGTGGCTGCAATCGGCGGCGAGCGGCACCAAGCTCTTGCTGCCGCGCAGCACATAATCCGTGCCCGCGCGCTCCGCCCTTGCGGCAAGCCGGGTGACGTCGAAACGGAACCCCGGTTCCATGAGCAGGACCGCCGCCGCCTGGAAAGCGCCGCCTGAAAAGAGCGGCAGCAAGGCCCCGCGCTGCGCCGCCGAACCCTGGTCGGCAACGGCCTGCACGAACGCCATGGATGCCGCCATCGCCAAAGCCAGCGTGGCATCGGCGGAGGCGAGCTCCTCCAGCAGCAGTGCGTTCATGACCGGCGAGCGGCCGCCCGCCGTATCGTCTGCCGCCTGAGCCTGGATGATCTCCGTCGACCACAGCGCGGCCAGGGTCGCCGTGCCGATCTGCGCTTCCCGGTCGATCGCCTGGGCAACGGGGCGGAGCTCGGTGCGTGCGAATTCACCGATCGTCGCCTGAGCCACGCGCTGTTCTTCGGTCAGTTCGAAAGAAATCATGCCGTCCTCCGCCGTCGCGCCGAAGGTTTCGCCGCCAGCGCGGCCTTCAGCTCGGCACCTTGTTCAGATCGATCAGATCGCCGAAGGGTTCAAAATTCTTGCCGTTGAAGCGCATCAGCTTGAGCTGGTGGAAGGCGGCGTAATCCGTCGGCGAGTTGCTGAGACTGATGCCCGGCAGGAGAAGCGGCGGGGTCACGTTCCTGATGT
>DATKQA010000469.1:0-7572 GCA_035523835.1 Candidatus Sulfotelmatobacter sp. | reverse complement strand
GATGAGATCGTCCAATCCCGCCTTGGGCAGCAGGCGCGAAACAGGAACGCCGCCGATCACGCCTTTCCTGGCGAGCGCTTCGATGACCTCGACGGCGCGGCGCGGCACACGCAGCGTGAATTCATTGAAGAAATGCTCGTTCAAAATGCTCACGCCTCTCACCGCGGCGAGCCTGTCGGCGAGCGCAACGGCGTTGGCGTGATTGACCTTGGCGAGAAGGCGCAATCCCGCTTCGCCGAGCAGGCTCATATGGATGGTGAAAGCCAGCGCGCAGAGGCCGGAATTGGTGCAGATGTTGGAGGTGGCCTTCTCGCGGCGGATGTGCTGCTCGCGCGCCGAGAGGGTCAGCACATAGCCGCGCCGGCCGTCCTGATCCACGGTCTGGCCGCAGAGCCGGCCGGGCATCTGGCGCATGAATTTTTCCCGCGTGGCGAACAGCCCGACATAGGGGCCGCCGAAGCCGAGCGGCACGCCGAGCGACTGGCCCTCGGCGACGACGATATCGGCGCCCATGGCGCCGGGCGGGGTCAGCGCGCCGAGCGAGACCACCTCGCACACCACCGCGACGAGCAGCGCGCCCTTGGCGTGGCAGGCGGCGGCGAGCGGGCGAAGGTCGCGCACGCGGCCGAAGACATCCGGGTTCTGCACCACGACGCAGGTCGTCTCGCCGTCGATCTTCGCCGCAAGGTCCTCGTCGCCCTCGGCTTCGGGCGGCAAAAACTCGGCCGTCTCGTCGGCAAAGGCGAGCACCGTCGCGGTGACCTCGCGGTAATGCGGATGCAGCGCGCCGGACAAGAGCGCGCGCTTGCGCCGTGTCACGCGCGCCGCCATCAGCACGGCTTCGGCACAGCCGGTCGGCCCGTCGTACATGGAGGCATTGGCCACCTCCATGCCGGTGATCAGCGCCACCTGGGTCTGGAACTCGAACAGCATCTGCAGCGTGCCCTGGGCGATTTCCGGCTGATAGGGCGTGTAGGAGGTGAGGAATTCGGAGCGCTGGATCAGGTGATCGACCGAAACGGGAACATGGTGGCGATAGGCGCCGGCGCCAAGGAAGCTCGGAACGGCCGAGGTCGGCAGGTTCTTCGCCGCCAGCGCCGCGATGGCACGTTCCACCTCGAGCTCGCCGGCATGGTCGGGCAGGTCGAGCGGCGCCTTGAGCCGCGCCGCCTCGGGCACGTCGCGAAACAGCGCATCGACCGAGGGCACGCCGATGCGCGCCAGCATGGCGCGTCGATCCTCCGGCGTCAGCGGCAGATAGCGCATCAGTGCAGGCCCTCGATAAACTTCTGATAGGCCGCCTCGTCCATCAGCTTGGCGAGCTCGCTCTTGTCGCTGATCCTGATCTTGACGAACCAGCCCTTGCCGCCGGCGTCCTCGTTCACCAGCGCCGGATTGTCGGGCAGCGCCGTGTTCACCTCGATCACCTCGCCGGAGACCGGCGCATAGACCTCCGACGCGGCCTTCACGGACTCGACGATCGCCGCCTCGCCGCCCTTGGCGACCTTGCGGCCGATCTCGGGCAGTTCGACGAAGACGACGTCGCCGAGCTGCTGCTGCGCATAGTCGCTGATGCCGATGGTGCCGACGTCGCCCTCGACGCGGATCCATTCGTGCTCTTCGGAATATCTGATCTCGCTCATGGCGAACCTCTGCTGGAGACCTCAGGATTTGGCGTAGCGTTTCGGCGTGAAGGGCAGCGCCACCACCTTGGCCGGCAGCGGCTTGCCGCGCACCACGAGCTGCACGGCGCTGCCGGCGGCGGCATGGGCGGTGGCGACATAGCCCATGGCGATAGGGCCGCCGACGGTCGGGCCGAAGCCGCCGCTGGTGACCTCGCCGATGCGGCCGCCCGCGGCATCGGTGATCTCGCTATGCTCGCGCGCCGGGGCGCGGCCGTCGGGCTTCAGGCCGACCAGCCTGCGCCGCACGCCATCGGCCAACTGCCGCTGAATGACGGCGGCGCCGGGAAAGCCGCCCTCGCCGCGCCGCCGCTTCGAGATGCTCCAGGCCAGGCCGGCCTCGATCGGCGTCGTGGTCTCGTCGATGTCGTGGCCATAAAGGCAGAGACCGGCTTCCAGGCGCAGCGAGTCGCGCGCGCCGAGGCCGATCGGCCTGACCTCCGGCTCGGCGAACAGGCGTCGCGCCAGGAATTCGGCGCGCGCCGCCGGCACGGAAATCTCGAAACCATCCTCGCCGGTATAGCCGGAGCGCGACACGAAGCAGGCCTCGCCGGCGAGGCCAAGCGGTGCCGCATGCATGAATTTGATCGCCGCCGCGGCCGGCGCCAGCCGTGCCAGCACCGCCGCCGCCTGCGGCCCCTGCAGCGCCAGCAGCGCACGGTCGTCGGCGCGTACGAGCCGTGCCTGACCGCCGAGGCGGCCGGCGATGTGCGTGAAATCCGCCTCCTTGCAGGCGGCATTGACCACCAGGAACAGCCGCCTGCCGTCAGGCGCATCGAGCGGCCGGGTCACCATGAGATCGTCGAGAATGCCGCCCTGCTCGTTCAAAAGCTGGGTGTAGCGCATCTGTCCCGGCGCCAGGGCCTTGAGGTCGCCGGGCACCAATTGCTCCAGCGCCGCCGCCGCATCGGCATCGGCCGCGAGAAATGCCTGGCCCATGTGCGATACGTCGAACAGGCCGCAGGCGGCGCGCGTATGGTTGTGCTCGGCCAGAATGCCGGCGGGATATTGCACCGGCATGGCATAGCCGGCGAAGGGCACCATCTTGGCGCCGAGCTCGACATGCAGCCGATAGAGCGGCGTTTGCTTCAGCGGCGCGTCGGGATTTTCGCTCACCCAGGTCCTCCGGCGGTACAGCGGCCCGGCCGCCGCCCGCTACCGGAATGCCGGTGCCAGGCCGCGACCGCCCCCTCTGTCCAGGAACCTGAGAGATTTCACCGCCCCGCCAGCGGGACCGGCTTACTCCGTCGGTGAGGCCGCCGCAACCGGCGCCGGCCTGCTTTCCAGAGCGTCATCACCCTGCGGTCCTTCTGCCTGAGAGTTTCCGGGGCGGTTGCTCCTTCGGCGCCGACGGCGGCTCGTGCCGCCGGACTCTCCCGCAGGGATCGTCTGTATGGTCGATGCCCTACGACTCAGCATCGATCGGCCGATGATAGAGGCCGCCCCCGGCGAGTCAATGCGGCCGCAGTCCCAGCCCGGCGAAAGCGGTGGATAAGTGCGACGGGGCCGGCGGGCGCTACGAGCCCTGCTGCTTGCGATTGATCTCGAGCTGCTCCTCGGTGAGCTGCAGGCCGACCAGGATTTCGTAGTCGACGATCGTGTGGCCGGCCGTCACCGGTATGCGCTCGCTGATCTCCTCGGAGACGCCGGAGCGGCGGTGACCCGGCGGAAATGGCACCGGGCTCTGGAAGATGTTCTTGTTCAGCACCTTCTGCGTCTTGCGGTCGATCACGGCGACGAAAAACGGCAAGTTGACGTCACCCTTCAGCGGCGCCGCGCCGCGCTCGGCCACCAAGGTCAGGGTTGTCGTCATGTTGATGACCTTGTCGTCCTTGTCGTATTTGCACTCGGCGCTGACCGAGCTCACCTCGCCCTGGAACACGATGTCGGTCACGTCGCGGCCGCCGCCCGGCCGGTAGTCGGTCATCTGCGCCGCATCCGCCAGGATCGACACGCGCGGGCAGACCTTGGGACCCTTGTCGAACCAGCTACAGCCGCTCAGGGCGAAGCCGGCGAGGCCCAGTGCAAAGACGGCTGCGACGGGGTGTCGCAGCCGGCTCGGTACGGCGGAAAAGACCATCAGATGCGGCTATGAGTGCCGTCGCAGAGCGGCTTCTTGCTAGACTGCTTGCAGCCGCAGAAATACAGGGTCTTGCTTTCGCTCGCCTCGTATTTCATCGGCGCCAGGCCGACAGCCTTGTGCGCGCCGTCGCAGAAGGGCTGCTTGGTGCTGCGCCCGCAGGCGCACCAGAAATAGGTCTTGCCGGTTTCCACCTGCACGGGAAAGGGCGCCTTTTGCGCCACCACGGGATCTGCCATCTGTTCCGCCCTCCTAGGCATGTTCTCTGTACAACAGGTCGTCGCCTGTAATAGCTTGTCGCCGGCCCCGGCGAAGCTGCCCGGCGCCAGCATAAACCACGAGCGGAGCGGCCATTTTCGCCGCCTCCGCCGCGCCGGGGCTGACTGTACGGAACCGACCGCGAATTAACAAGATTGGGCAGAGATCGTCCAGAGACGATTGCATGGAATTCAGCACCGCGCAGCACCCGGCCGGGCAGCACATGCCATGCCGCCCCGCGCCCGGCGCGGCAGGCTAGGGCGCGGATCGCCATGGCCGTCTATACCGAAATCGCCGACGACGATCTCGCCGCCTTCGTCGCCCAGTACGACATCGGCCGGGTGGTGTCGTGCAAGGGTATCGCCGAGGGCGTGGAGAATTCCAACTACCTGCTGCAGACCGACCGCGGCAGCTACATCCTGACGCTGTACGAACGGCGCGTGCGCGCCGACGACCTGCCGTTCTTCCTCGGGCTGATGGATCACCTGGCGGCCAAGGGCATCGCCTGTCCGACGCCGATTCACGGCCGCGACGGTTCCGCCCTGCGCCAGCTATCCGGCCGGCCGGCCGCCATGGTGAGCTTTCTCCGCGGCATCTGGCCGAAGCGGCCGTCACCGCAGCATTGCGCGCAGGTCGGCGCCGCCCTGGCGCGGCTGCATCTCGCCGGCATCGACTTCCCGCAGCGGCGCCAGAACGACTGGTCGGTGGCAGGCTGGGCCAGGCTGTTCGAGTCCTGCCGCGCGCGTGCCGATATGGTGCGCAACGGCCTCGCCAGCGAGCTCGAGCGCGAGCTCGACAGCCTGCAGGCGGCCTGGCCCGAGGCGCTGCCGAGCGGCGTCATCCATGCCGATCTGTTCCCGGACAACGTCTTCTTTCTCGACGGCCGGCTGAGCGGCGTGATCGACTTCTATTTCGCCTGCAACGATTTCCTCGCCTACGACCTGGCCATCTGCCTGAATGCCTGGTGCTTCGAGAGCGACGGCGCCTTCAACGTCACCAAGGCGCGGCTGATGACGCAGGAATACCGCAAGGTCAGGCCGATCTCGGATTCCGAGCTGCATTCGCTGCCGCTGCTGGCCCGCGGCGCGGCGCTGCGCTTCCTGCTCACCCGGCTGTACGACTGGCTCAACCAAGTGCCCGGCGCGTTGGTGAAGCCGAAGGACCCGCTCGAATATCTCTACAAGCTCAACTTCCATCGCGCCGTGCTCGGCCCCGGCGCCTACGGCCTGGAGTGAGCAAGCGGCCGTGACCGACCGGCGCGTCATCGACATCTTCACCGACGGTGCCTGCTCCGGCAATCCCGGCCCCGGCGGCTGGGGCGCGCTTCTGCGCTGGGGCGGGCACGAGAAGGAGCTGATGGGCGGTGCGGCGGCGACCACCAACAACCGCATGGAGCTGACGGCGGCGATCGCCGCGCTGGAATCCCTGAAGCGGCCGAGCCGCGTGCGGTTGCATACCGACAGCCTCTATCTCAAGGACGGGATCACTCGCTGGATTCACGGCTGGAAAGCCAAGGGCTGGCGCACCGCCGACCGCAAGCCGGTGAAGAACGTCGACCTCTGGCAGCGGCTCGACGCCGCCATGGCCGCGCACGACGTGGCGTTTCTCTGGGTCAAGGGGCACGCCGGCCATGCGGAAAACGAGCGCGCCGATGCGCTGGCGCAGGCCGGCCTGAAAACCTACGGCAAGCCCGCGATACCGGAGCCCTAGGCAATGCCGGAGGGGACAGGATGCCCCCTCCGAGGCGGGTCTATCAGGCCTGCTTCAGCATGGTCTCCGCATTGGAGACTTCGAAAGCGCCGGGCTTTTCCACGTTGAGCGACTTCACCACGCCGTCGACGACGAGCATGGAATAGCGCTGCGAGCGTTCGCCGAGACCGAAGCGCGACCCGTCCATGGTCAGGCCGATCTTGCGGGTGAACTCGGCGTTGCCGTCGGCCAGCATGTCGACCTTGTCGCCGGCCTCCTGCGACTTGCCCCAGGCGCCCATGACGAAGGCGTCGTTCACCGACAGGCAGGCGATCTTGTCGACGCCCTTCTGCTTCAAATCGCCCGCATGCTGGATGTAGCCGGGCAGGTGCTTGGCCGAGCAGGTCGGCGTGAAGGCGCCCGGCAGCGCAAACAACGCCACCTTCTTGCCCTTGAAATATTCCGACACCTTGACCGGTGCCGGCCCGTCCTTGGTCAACGTCATCAGCGTGGCTTCCGGCAGTGTATCGCCTACTTTGATGCTCATGCTTCCCTCGCCTGTCAGCGCGCCGACATGTTTTTATACAGCGGCGCGACGTGGATGAATGGCTGCGACGGCGACAAGTTAGCATCAGACGGCAGCGGTCGCCACGCTTCTTGCCCGGCCGGATGAGCCGGCGCCGAGGACCCTAGCGCCCGGCGGCATCGAGCCGCAGGTGCCGCTCGATGGCGCGCTCGCCGTCGATCAAGGTCAGGGTCACTTCCTGGCCGGCCAGCGCGATGCCCTTGGGGCCGTCGACGTCGCTGCGAAAAACGACGCCCGACGGGGCGGCGCCCGGGCTCGTCTTCGGCGCCGAGAAGGAGAGGCCGGCCGGTCCCTCCACCAGGAGATCGGGCGCCAGCATCGGCCGATCGGAGGCCGCATCGACGACGAGTTCGCGCCCGGCCGGCCCGTCCTGCAGGTGCGCGGCGGTGATGCGAAGCCCGGCGGCATTGCCTTCGGTGGGAACGCGGGCGGCATAGCGCTCGATCAGGGGCGCGAAGGCGCTGGGGGCGCCGGCGCCGGCCGGCAGAGCGAGCGCCAGCGTCGCCTCGTAGGGAATGCAGACTTCGCGGCAGATGCCATAGGCGAGCTTCAACCGAAGCGCCAGCGGCGCGGCCGGCTTCGTCAGTCGCGCCTCGATCGGCAGGACGACCTCGCCGGTATAGCCGAACGTATCGAGATCGAAGAGCCGGAAACGGTGCGGCACCGGCCAGCGTACGGCGGCCCGATCAAGATTGCTTGATCCAGACCAGTCGAATTGCGGCGGGATGCCGGCGTCGCCCGGCGAACGCCAGTAGATTTTCCAGCCGGGTTCAAGGCGAATCTGCAAACCCAAGGTGGTGACCGGCGCCTCGCCCACCGCCGTGCGCGCGGCGAGCAGGCGAATATGCGTCTGCCTGGTTTCCACCCATGGCGAGGCGGCCTTGTCGGCGGCTGCGGCGACGGGAGCTCGGAGGAGGGGAGCGGCAAGCAACGCTCCGGCAAGGAGCGGAGCGGCGGCAAGTCGGCTGTGACGCAAGAACGCTCCCATTGGAATGCAGTCATGCAAACGCCATATTAGTGATATAGGCATTATTAATGCTTGCATGGTCACAATTACGTGGCCGTGCCCGGGCGGCCGGATGGCAGCAACAGACGAAGAAGATGCGGCGCGAAGCAGACACGAATGGATATTTGAAGGGACAGCTCCTGGTCGCCATGCCGACCATGGGCGATCCGCGCTTCGAGCGCACCGTGATCTACATGTTCGCCCATTCCGAGACGGTCACCATGGGGCTGGTGGTCAACAAGCCGCTCGAAGCCATCACCTTTCCCGAGCT
>DATKQA010000468.1:0-4379 GCA_035523835.1 Candidatus Sulfotelmatobacter sp. | reverse complement strand
CGCCGACCAGACCGCCCGCGCCACCGGCGAGATCGGCCAGCAGGTGGCCGGCATCCAGGCGGCGGCGCGGCAGACCGTCGGCGCCATCCAGGGCATTCGCGCCGTCATCGGCGAAATCAGCCAGATCGCCACCACGATCGCCTCGGCGATCGAGGAGCAGAGCGCCGCGACGCAGGAGATCGCCCGCAGCGTACAGCAGGCTGCCGCCGACACCGACGAGGTCGCGGCCAATATCAGCGGGCTCAGCGAGGTCGCCGGCGAGACCGGCGCCGCGGCCGGCAATGTGCTGAACGCCGCCGGCGAACTGTCGCGCCAGTCGAGCGAGCTCAAGAGCGAGGTCGACCGCTTCCTGGTGGCGGTGAAGGCGGCCTGAGCGGCGCTATTTCGGCGGATCGAGCAGATTGACCACGGCGGGGTAGTAGACCTCGGCGTTGCCGGCTTCGGCGGAGCGGGTATAGAGCGCCTGGGCGTGCTTCGCCCCGGACGCCTCGACGCCGACCGACTGCGCGAGCGCCAGCGCGTAGGACAGGTCCTTCAGCGCATAGCGGGTGGAGAAGGCATCGGTCGCGAACCGGCGCGGCAGCATGCTCTTCATGCCGTGGTTGCGTACGGCGAAGCTGTCGGCGGAGCCCTTCGACAAGCCCTCCAGCAGCAGCTTGCGGTCCATGCCGGCCCGCCCGGCGATGGCCAGCGCCTCGGCCAGCGCCACCACCGTCTGCATCAACACCATGTTGTTCATCAGCTTGACGATCTGGCCCGAGCCGACGTCGCCGCAATGGGTGATCTCGCTGGCCATGTGGGCGAGCAGCGGGCGGATCTGCTCGAACACCTGGTAGCTGGCGCCGACGGTGATGCTGAGCGTGCCGTCAGCCGCCGCCTGGCGGGTGCGCGCCACCGGCGCATCGGCAAAATCCATGCCGGCCAGCGCGAAGCGCTGTGCCAGGTCGCGCGCGACCTCGACCGGGCAGGTCGAGAGGTCGACCACGGTCTGGCCGCGCCGCGCCGTCGCCAGCAGGACGCCGCATACCGCGCGCACCTCCTCGCCGCCGGGCAGCGACAGGAAGATGACGTCGGCGCGCTTGGCGATGGCTTCGACCGAGGGCTGCGCCTCGACGCCGGAGGGTTTCAGCCGGACGAGCGGCTCGCTGCGCGTGTCGTAGGCCAGCACCGGCTTGCCGCACTTGGCGGCCAGGTTGCGGCAGATCGGCTCGCCCATCACGCCGAGGCCGACGAAGCCGATCTTGTGGACGGTCTTGCTCATGCGTTCCTGCCCGTTGCCAGGGTGCCGGCGGAATCGCCGGCGATGCGGCCGAACACGGCGCCGGAGACAAGACCCGTGCCGCCGGGATAATTGAAGTAGAACAGGCCGCCGACCAGTTCGCCGGCGGCATAGAGGCCGCGGATCAGATGGCCGTCGCCGTCCACCACCTCGCCCTTGGTGGTGATGCGCAGGCCGCCGAAGGTGAAGGTGATGCCGCAGGTGACCTGGAAGGCGATGTAGGGCGGCTTGTCGAGCGGGTTCGCCCAGTTGCTCTTCGGCACGGCGAGGCCCTGCGTGCCGCGCCCGTCCTTCACCGTCGGGTTGAACGGCACCTCGGTCTGCACCGCGGCGTTCCATTCCCGCAAGGTGGCGAGCGCCGCTTCCGCGTTCACGCCGTCGAGCTTCTGCGCCAGCTCTTCCAGGGTATCGGCCTGCACCTTGGTCACCTGGCGGATGCGGTATTCGTCGCGCAGCAGATGCACCACCTTCTGGTCGAAAATCTGCCAGGCGAACTGCTGCGGCTGGTTCAGGATGACGCGGCCGTATTTCGCATAGGTGTAGTTGCGGAAATCGGCGCCCTCATCGACGAAGCGCTTGCCCTCGGCGTTCAGCATGATGCCGAAGGGGTAGCTGTGCTTCTGGAAATTGTCGCCGACGGCGAGGTCGCCGAATTCCGGCGCGTTGCGGTCCCAGCCGACCGCATGGCAGCCTGACCAGTTGCCGCAGGGCGAGGCGCCGATGGCGAGCGCCATCTGGATGCCGTCGCCGGTGTTGTATTGCGTGCCGCGCACCTTGGCGAGATCCCAGCCCGGGCCGAGATAGCGGGTGCGCCATTCCGCATTGGCCTCGAAGCCGCCGCAGGCGAGGATCACCGTGCGGCCGCGGATCTCCTCGGTGCGGCCGCGGCTGCGCACGCGCACGCCGTGCACGCCGCTGTCGTCGGCGATGAGCGCGACCACGCGCGCTTCGTAGCGCACCTCGACGTCGTTCTTCTTGGCGATCGTGTACCAGCTTTCCACCAGCCCCGGCCCGCCGCCCCAGGCCTCCACCGTGAGGCCGCCCCAGAACTTGAACCGGCCGTCCACCTTGAAGGCCTGGCGGGCATACATCGGCGCGAAGCGGATGCCCTTGGACCGCATCCATTTCAGGGTGGGGAAGCTCCGCTTCACCAAGAGCTCGGCGAGGTCCGGGTCGGCGCGGAACTCGGTGATGCGGCCGAGGTCGTCGAAGAACATCTCCTCGGTATAGGTGCCGAAGTCGGTGTTGCGCTTCTCCTCCTCGGTCAGGTCGGGCAGCAGCTCGGCCAGGTCGTCGACGCCGTTGTAGACGATGCGCATGGCGCCGGCGGTGAAGGCGGAATTGCCGCCGCGCTTCTCCTCCGGTGCGCGTTCCAAGAGCAGCACCCTGGCGCCATGCTCGCGCGCCGCCATGGCGGCGCTCATGGCGGCATTGCCGCCGCCGACGACGATCACATCCCACTCGGACATTTGGCTTCCTCCAACTCGCGGCGGCTCAGGCCTTCGGTTCCACGTCGAGCCGCACCACCGCGCCCTCGAGCTCGCGCGAGGCGGCGGGATAGCGCTGCGTCACCAGCGGATCGTGGCCCGGGATGATGTGGCGCGGCGAGGCGGCCAGGCGGCGGATGGTACCGAAGGCCTCCAGCATCTCGCCGACGTGATAGACGATGGGGAAGGGGCGGACCGCCTCGATATTCTCATAGAGGTGCGCCGCGTCGGCGGCCAGCACAACCCAGCCGCGCTCGGTCCAGACCCGCACGATCTGCAGGCCCATGGTATGGCCGCCGACGTGATGCACGAACAGGCCGGGAGCGAGCTCCTCGGCGCCGTCGTGGAAGCAGACCCGGCCGGCGAAGACGTTGCGCACCATGCCGACGATATGGTCGGCCTCGAAGGCATGGCGGAACGGCGCGTGGCACATGCAGCGGCCGGTGGCGAACTGCATCTCCTTGTCCTGCAGGTGGAAGCGCGCGGCGGGGAACTCGTCGTAGGTGCCGACGTGATCGTAGTGCAGGTGGGTGATGATGACGTCGCTGACCTTGGCGGCGTCGATGCCGATCGCCTTCAGGCCGGCGGCGGGGCTGCGGATGATCTGCCGCTCGCGGCGCCGGGCGGTCTCGGCGTTGAAGCCGGTGTCGACCACCCAGGTGCGATCGGATCCGACCACGGCCCAGACGAAGAAATCCAGCGGCGAGCCTTCCTCGTGCGGGTCGGCGCCGATGAAGTTGAGCGAGGCCGGGCGCGGCGCGTGATGGGCGTATTTGACGGCGTAGATCTTGTAGGGCTGCATGGCGTCCTCCCGGGCTGCTCGGCCGGAGTGTAGCACCCGCGGGCGGCGGCGATAGCCCGTCCGCCCTGCCGATTGGCAAGGGGCTTGCGATCTCCGGCCGAATGTCGAGACTATAGGGCTCACGAGTGCATCTTCCCGGGTACCGTTGGGGGGTGGCATGCAGTATGTTTGCGACGCGGGAGGCGGCCGGACCTGGTTCCGGATCGAGACCGAGGTCGAGGCGGCGGCCGAGGCGGGCTTGATGCGCCACAAGGTCGACAAGTACTTCCTGCAGGAGAAGGAGGCGGCGCTCCGCACCTACCAGCCGACCTCCTCGGTCTATATCGAGCAGGAGATCGGCCTGAAGGCGCATCTCAGCCGCTCGATGCCGATGTTCCTCACGCTCCGCGACAACGAAGGCAAGGGCCTGGCGACCGCCATGCTGCCGCCGCAGGGGCACGACGACGGCACCGCCCGCATCGTCATCGTCGGCGAGGCCAACAGCGATCCCTATCCGGCCCAGGGCGACGCCATAACCGCGCTCGGCAAGCACTTCGGCATCAGCCTGGAGCGCGAACGCTGCTTCCCCTATCGCCACGACTACTAGTTTCGGGGACACAATACGGAATTGACAGATCGCGCCGGCGCGCTAGGCTGTCCCCATGGCGCGCTTGGCGAGGGTGGTGGCGCCGGGGGTTCCGCATCACGTCACGCAGCGGGGCAACCGCCGGCAGCAGGTGTTCTTCGGCGACGAGGACTACGCCGCCTATCGCGCGCTCCTGGCCGAGGGCTGCCGCGCCGCCGGCGTGGCGGTCTGGGCCTATTGCCTGAT
>DATKQA010000467.1:0-4479 GCA_035523835.1 Candidatus Sulfotelmatobacter sp. | reverse complement strand
TTTCGGCGTGCCGGTCGAGCGCATCCGGCGCAACCTGGATCGCTCGGACCGCTTCCGCGCGCTGGTCAAGAACCAGCGCCGCTACCTGATGAACGAAGCCGCCGACCGCTACGACGCCCTGCTGCTGACCGTGGCCGAGGGGCTGGCCCGGACGGCGGCGGCCGGCGACGCCAAGGTGCTGCTCTGGCTGGCCGAACGGCTCGGCCTCGGCCAGCGCCAGGAATCGGATGAATTTCTCATCCGCCAGTTCGAGGAGAAGTATCCGCCGGCCGAACGGCAGGCCATCACCCGCCGCATGGCAGCCGACGGAATAGAGCCCTGGAAATCCTTCTATGCCGAGATGGATCAAAAGGTTGTCGACGAATCCTAAGATCGGAAATCGGCTCTGCTTGGCGTCCCTTGGCGGCGCGTCGGCGGCACTCGGCGGGCACTTGGCGCCAGCGCGCCGCCCCTTGGCACCACTTGGCGTCACTCGGCGTCCCACCGCCGCCGCTCAGCCGGCCGCCACCGCCTCCAGCTTCTCCTGTGCTTCGAGCCAGGCGGCCTCCGCCGCGGCCAGCCGGGCGGCGATCTCGCCCTGGCGTTCGAGCAGTTCGCCGAGCTCGGCATGCGAGCCCGCGTAGGTCTTGGGGTCGGCGAGCCGGCCGTCGAGCCGGGCCTTCTCGGCGGCGAGCCGGGCCATGGCCTTCTCGGCCGCCTCGGCGGCACGGCGGAGCGGCGCCGCCTGGGCGCGCGCCTCGGCGGCGGCGCGGCGGCGCTCCTCGCGGCGCTCGCCCTCGCGCGGCGCGGCATTGCCGGTGCCGTTGCCCCGGCCGCGAGCGGCATCGCCGCCGGCCTCGGCCTTGCGCCGTTCCAGCAGCAGGCGGCGGTAATCCTCGAGGTCGCCCTCGAAGGGCTCGACCAGGCCGCCCTCGACCAGCCACAGCCGGTCGGCGGTGAGCTCCACCAGGTGGCGGTCGTGGCTGATCAGGATCACCGCGCCGGCATAGGCGTTGATCGCCTGCACCAGCGCCTCGCGCGCGTCGACGTCGAGGTGGTTGGTCGGCTCGTCGAGGATCATGATGTGCGGCGCGGCATAGGACATCAGGGCGAAGACCAGCCTGGCCTTCTCGCCGCCCGACAGGCTGCTCGCCGGCACGTCGGCCTTGCCCTGGCTGAAGCCGAACTGGCCGAGGCGCGCACGCACCTTGGCCACCGGCGCCGGCGCCATCAGCGCCTGCATGTGCTGGAAGGCGGTCTGGCCGGGGTTCAGCTCGTCGAGCTGGTGCTGGGCGAAATAGCCGACGCGGAGCTTGCCGCTCTGGCGCTGCGTGCCGCTCTGCGGCTTGAGCCGGCCGCTCAGCAGCTTGGCCAAGGTCGACTTGCCGTTGCCGTTGGCACCGAGGAGGGCAATGCGGTCGTCCTGGTCGATGCGCAGGTTGAGCCGGCGCAGCACCGGCGCGCCCGGCTCGTAGCCGACAGACACATTCTCCTGCGCGATCAGCGGCGGCGCCAGTTCCTCCGGATCGGGGAAGGCGAAGCTGACGCTGGCGTCCTCCATCACGCCGGCGATCGGCTGCAGGCGGGCCAGCATCTTCAGCCGGCTCTGCGCCTGGCGCGCCTTGCTGGCCTTGGCGCGGAAGCGGTCGACGAAGGCCTGCAGGTGCTTGCGCTGCGCCTCCTGGCGGCTCTGCATCGCCGCCTCGCGCGCCAGCCGCTCGCGCCGCGTGCGCTCGAAACTGTCGTAGCCGCCGGCATAGAGGAAGAGCCGCTGCCCTTCCAGGTGCAGGATGTGCGTCGCCACGTTGTTCAGCAGGTCGCGGTCGTGGCTGACCAGCAGGATGGTGCGCGGATAGCTCCTGAGATAGCTCTCCAGCCACAGCGTCGCCTCGAGGTCGAGGTGGTTGGAGGGCTCGTCGAGCAGCAAGAGGTCCGGCTCGGCGAACAGCGTCGCGGCCAGCGCCACGCGCATGCGCCAGCCGCCGGAATAGTCGCTCAGCGGGCGGGCCTGGGCCCTCTTGTCGAAGCCGAGCCCGGCCAGGATGGCGGCGGCGCGCGAGGGCGCCGTATGGGCGCCGATGTCGGCGAGGCGGGTGTGGATCTCGGCGATCCGGTGCGGCTCGCTGGCGGTCTCGCTCTCGGCGAGCAGCGCCGCCCGCTCCCGGTCGGCATCGAGCACGAAATCGATGAGCGACTGCGGCCCGCCCGGCGCCTCCTGCGCCAGCAAGCCGACGCTCGCCCGGGCGCGCACGGTGACCGCGCCGCCCTCGGGCGCCGCTTCGCCCAGGATCAGCTTGAGCAGGGTCGACTTGCCGGCGCCGTTGCGGCCGACCACGCCGACCTTGTGGCCGTCGGGCACCTGGGCGGTGGCGCCGTCGAACAGGAGCCGGCCGCCGATGCGGTAGCTGAGGTCGTTGATGTCGAGCATGGCGGGCGCTCTTTAGCACAGATCGGGCGGTTGCGGGGGCGCTTGCGAGCGGCTATAACGCCGCCACGTTCAAACCCGCAATTGCACAGACGGATCAAAGCCCATGGCGATCGAGCGCACCTTTTCCATCATCAAGCCGGACGCAACGCGGCGCAACCTGACCGGCCAGATCAACGCGCGCTTCGAGCAGGCCGGCCTGCGCATCGTGGCGCAGCGCCGCATCCGCATGACCCAGGCCCAGGCCGAGGCCTTCTATGCCGTGCACAAGGCGCGGCCCTTCTTCGCCGACCTCTGCCGCTTCATGACCTCGGGACCGGTGGTGGTGCAGGTGCTGGAGGGCGAGAACGCCATCGCGCGGAACCGCGAGGTGATGGGGGCGACCGATCCGGCCAAGGCGGCGGCCGGCACCATCCGCAAGGACTTCGCCGAGAGCATCGAGGCCAATTCGGTGCACGGCTCCGACGCGCCGGAGACCGCGGCACAGGAAATCGCCTTCTTCTTCGCCGGCTGCGACATCGTCGGCTGAGCGGGATCGTCGGCAGCTTCTCCCCCTGTCGTCATATCCGCGCCAGCGGGTATCCAGGGCGGCTAGGCTGGTTTCCGGCTCTCTGCTTCGCTCCGGCCGGAATGACGAGACGACAGTTCGTTCCCGCACCGTCGTCATGCCGGCGAAAGCCGGCATCCAGGCGCTGCTTCCTGGACCCCGGCTTGCGCCGCGGTGACGATGAAATGTTGTGCCTCAGGCCATGATGTCGAGCAGCGTCTGGCTCATCTTGTCGGCCACCTCGAACACTTTGGCGTCGGCCTTGTAGCCGGTCGCGGCGACCTGCATGGCGACGGCCGGGCCGGGATCAAGGTCGCCGCCGACGATGGTCGCGGCATCCTGGTCGACCTGGCCGGTTTCGCGCTGCATGCCCGAGAGCGCCGTATAGAAGGCGCTGGAGCCGATCGTGCCGATGCTCATGGGAACCTCGTGCCGCCGTGACGCCGGTCAGTCTGGGCGGCAGAAGTTAATAAGATATTGTCGGAGGAAACGGCGGTAATTTATTGAAAATTTTATAGAAATGGAATTTTTGCCGTTAAACCGAAATGTCAACCAGGTTCTGCGCCAGGGCGGCGGAATTCTGCTGCAATTCCTCGATGGCCTGGGCCGCGGCGGCGACCTGCTCGACTTCGGCGGCGGCGACGGTATAGGGCGAGAGCCCCGTGCCGGTGCTGGCGGGCTGCAGGGTGGCGGTCGGGGTCGGTAGCGTGCTGCTGCCGCTGACAGGTCCGATACTCATGGTCTTCTCCATGGGTCGAGCCTGCAGCATGGCAGAAAGTTGTTAACAGGGGCTGAACAGGGCCGGCCCGGCCGGCCCGGTGCCGTCGAGGCGCACCCGCTCGCCCGCAACCACGGCACGGCCCTCGGCGAACAGGCGGAGCGCCAGCGGATAGAGCCGGTGCTCGGCGGCCAGGATGCGCATCGCCAGGCTGTCGGCACTGTCGCCCTCCAGCACCGGCACGGCGGCCTGGGCGACGATCGGGCCGGCATCGGTCTCGGCGCGCACCACATGCACGGTGCAGCCGCTGATGCGCACCCCGGCGGCGAGCGCCTGTTCGTGCACGTGCAGGCCCTTGAAGGCGGGCAGCAGCGAGGGGTGGATATTGAGGATGCGGTCGGGCCAGCGGGCGACGAAGCCGGCGGTGAGGAGGCGCATGAAGCCGGCGAGGCAGATCAGCTCGACCCCGGCCTGGCGCAGCGCGGCATCGACCGCCTGCTCGAAATCCTCGCGGCTCCGCCCGCGATGGTCGATCACGGCGGTGGCGAGGCCGGCCTGGCGGGCGCGCTCGAGGCCGAGGGCGTCCGGCCGGTTCGACAGCACCAGCACGATCTCGGCCGGGAAGGCCGGCTCGGCGCAGGCGGCGATCAGCGCCGCCAGGTTGCTGCCGCGCCCGGAAATGAGGACGCCGACCTTCAGCCGCGCCACGCCGCCTCCAGATGATCGAGCCGGACCTCGGCTTCGGCCTTGGCGTCGGCGGCCGCCTCGATGCGGCCGATGCGGTGCACGCTCTCGCCTTCCGCGGCGAGA
>DATKQA010000466.1:0-3458 GCA_035523835.1 Candidatus Sulfotelmatobacter sp. | reverse complement strand
GTCCCTGGATGCCCGCTCGGCGCGGGCATGACGATAAAAAATAGCCCCGGGAGACTTCGCCCGATCGGCCTCGCCGTGCGACAGGCGAGGCCGTCCCGAAAGCGCGCGGGCAGACCTATGCGGCGATTTCCGCATAGCCGTTGTTGAGCACCACCACGTCGCGCTCGACCACCTTGGAGCGGAAGGCGACCTTGCCGCCGCCCTCGCGCCAGATTTCCGTGCGGATGGTCTCGCCGGGGAAGACCGGCGAGGTGAAGCGCACGTCCATACGGCGGATGCGGCTCGGGTCGTAGCCGCCGGCGAGCTGCAGCAGCGCCCGCCCGGCGACGCCGTAGGTGCAGAGCCCGTGCAGGATCGGCTTGGGGAAGCCGCCGGCCTTGGCCACGGCGGGATCGGCGTGCAGCGGGTTGTAGTCGCCGCTCAGGCGATAGATCAGCGCCGCCTGGGGCAGGGTCTTGATGTCGAGGCCGGCGTCGGGCTTGCTCTCCGGCACCGCGTGCGGCTTCGGCGTCGGTCCGGTCGGGCCGCCGAAGCCGCCGTCGCCGCGCCAGAACGAGCAACTGTTCACCGTGCAGAGCAGGTCGCCGGTCTTCTTGTCGAAGATGTCGCGCTTCGAATAGCAGAGCGCGCCCTTGCCCGCGCCCTTGTCGACGATCTCGGTGATCTTCGCCTTGCCGACGACGGTGCCGCTCGGCGGCAGGGGCTTGTGCACCACCAGGCCCTGCTCGCCGTGCAGCACCTTCTTCCAGTCGACGCCGCTCTCCGGGTCCTTGACCCAGAAGCCGAGGCCGCCGAGCACCGCGGCCATGGTCGGCAGCGCCTGCAGCTTCTCCTCGTAGACGAAGCGGAGCTGCTGCTCGTCCAGCGGATCGGCGCCCATGCCGAGGCCGAGCGCATAGAGCATCGTGTCGCGCGCCGTGTAGGTATGCTCGACGTCCTTGAACGGCCAGTGCATCAGCTTCTGGTAATCGATCGCCATCGCCGCCTCCCCCGCGCCGCTCAGAGCGGATCCCAGTTGAACACGTCGCCCGAGCGTTCCAGTTTGTAGAACGAGCTCTGGAACGCCGGCAGCATGGTTTCCGCGATCGCCTTCGGCGTCCAGCCCTCGGCACGGTGCGCCGAGCGGAGCGGGCGCGGCTGGCTCATCAGGAAAATCTCGTCCTTGCGCACGGCGAAAATCTGTCCGGTCACGTCCTTGGAAAGGTCGCTCGCCAGGAACACGCACATCGGCGCGATCTTCGAGGCGGTCATGGTGTTCTTGATGCGCTCGACGCGGGCGGCCTCCTCCGGCGTATTGGTCGGGATGGTGCCGATCAGGCGCGACCAGGCGAAGGGCGAGACGCAGTTGGAGCGCACGTGGAAGCGCGCCATGTCGAGCGCGATCGACTTGGAGAGCCCGACGATGCCGAGCTTGGCCGCAGCGTAGTTGGCCTGGCCGAAATTGCCGATCAGGCCCGAGGTCGAGGTGAAGTGCACGAACGAGCCGCTCTCCTGCTCCTTGAAATAGGGCGCCGCCGCCTTCGACATGTAGAAGCAGCCGTAGAGATGCACCTTGATGACCGCGTCCCAGTCCAGCGCGCTCATCTTGTGGAAGATGCGGTCGCGCAGGATGCCGGCGTTGTTGATGACGCAGTCGACGCGGCCGAAATGGTCGATGGCGGTCTTGATGATGCGCTCGGCGCCGGCCGGGTCGGCCACGCTGTCGCCGTTCGCCACCGCGCTGCCGCCGGCGGCCTTGATCTCCTTCACCACCTGGTTGGCGACGCCAGCATCGGCGCCCTCGCCCTCCGCCGTGCCGCCGAGATCGTTGACCACCACCTTGCCGCCCTCGGCCGCCGCCAGCAGCGCGATGTCGCGGCCGATGCCGCGACCGGCGCCGGTGACCACGATGACCTTGTCCTGTACGGTCTTGTCCGCCATGGCTCGTTCCTTCCCCAGCAAAAACGCGCCAGGCCCGATGCCTGACGCGTGCAACTGCCGCAATCCGTCCCGCACGATAGCGGCCCGTCTCCGGCGGCGCAATGCGGCCGGACGCTTGACGCTACGTCACCCGGGCATCGGCGAAACGCCGCGCCGGCCTGCGATTTTCGCCGCCGCCGGCGGCCCGGCGGGACAAATCGCCGCACCGCATGCAGGGAACCCGCGGCGGGCTATACTTCTTATTCCTGGCAGTCGCAGCGGTGACCGGCCGTCCGCACGGAGGCAGCATGAGCGACGAGGCCATATGAGCGACGAGGCCATTCACGCGGCAGCGGCGGAACACGCCGAGCCCGGCAACCGGCGCGACTTCCTCTATATCATGACCGGCGCCTTCACCGCGCTCGGTGCCGTGCTCACCGCCTGGCCCTTCATCTCGGAGATGAGCCCGGACAAGGCGACGCTCGCCGCCGGCGGCCCGGTCGATGTCGACCTCGCCCCGCTCGCCGTCGGGCAGATGATGCAGGTGGTGTGGCAGTCGCGGCCGATCTTCATCGTGAACCGCACGCCGGCCAACCTGAAGGAGCTGCAGGACCCGAAGTTCGAGACCCGCCTGCTCGACCCCAACTCGAACGCGCCGCAGCAGCCGGCCTATGCGCGCAACTGGCACCGTTCGATCAAGCCGGAGTTCCTGGTGCTGGTCGGCATCTGCACCCACCTCGGCTGCATCCCGACCTACCGGCCCGACGTCGGCGCCGGCGACCTGGCGCCGGACTGGGAGGGCGGCTATTTCTGCCCCTGCCACGGCTCGAAATACGACCTCTCGGGGCGCGTCTACAGCGGCGTGCCGGCGCCCTTCAACCTGCCAGTGCCGCCGCACCACTATATCGCCGGCACCAAGCTCCGCATCGGCGAGAACCCGCCGGGGCAGAAGTTCGACTTCGATTCCATCGCCCAGGTCTGAGCCCAAGTACGACGTCGATCGGGCATCGCTCGCATGCGCTGAGCGCAGGGCGGCCGCGCGCGCCGGCGCTTGCGATGCCGCGGCCGGCCGGGGAAGATGGCGGCCTCTCAGGCGGACGTTTCCATGGCAGAGCAGACCTTGGCCGCGGGCCACAAGCCCCGGCGCCATTTCCTGTTGCCCTACGCGCTGCTGGCGCTCTGCATGTTCTTCTGGGCCAGCAACTGGATCGTCGGCCGCGCGCTGCACCAGACCACCACGCCCGCGGCGCTCAATTTCTGGCGCTGGGGCATCGCCGCGGCGCTGCTGCTGCCGTTTTCCTGGGGCCAGGTGCGGCAGAGCTGGCCGATCATCCGCCGCCACTGGCTGCTGATGCTCACCTTCGGCATCACCGGCGCCGGCGCCTTCCATGCGCTGATCTATACCGGGCTGCGCCACACGGAAGCGATCAACGCCCTGCTGCTCAACTCCACCATTCCCGTCGCCATCATCCTGATGTCCTGGCTCTGGCACGGCGAGACCATCAGCCGCCGCCAGGCGCTCGGCATCGTCATCTCCTTCCTCGGCGTCTTCACCATCA
>DATKQA010000465.1:0-3179 GCA_035523835.1 Candidatus Sulfotelmatobacter sp. | reverse complement strand
CGTCGATCTGCCCGGGCAGACCGGAAAGCAGGCCGATGATGGTGATGCGACCGCCGGGCGCCGCCGCCTCGATGGATTGTGCCAGCGTGCCCTTGCCGCCAACCTCGACGATGTGATCGACCCCCGCCTTGCCGGTCAGTTCCAGGGCCTCCTTGGCCCATTCGGGCTTGCTGCGATAGTTGATCAGGTGATCGGCGCCGAGCGCCCTGGCCGCGGCAAGCTTGGCCTCGCTCGACGAGGTGACAATGGCCTTGGCGCCAAGCATCTTGGCGAATTGGAGCGCGAAGATGGAAACGCCGCCGGTGCCTTGCGCCAGGACCGTGTCGCCGGGCTTCAGGCGGCCTTCGACGACGAGCGCGCGCCAGGCGGTGAGCGCGGCACAGGGCAAGGTCGCCGCCTCGGCCATGGACAGGTGGGAAGGGATCGGTGAAACGCCCTCGGCCGCGAGCAGCATTTCCTCCTGCAGCACGCCCGGCGCCGAGCCGCCGAGCGCCACCGCACGGCTTTTCGGCGTGACATCGCCGGTCATCCAGCTTTGGAAGAACAGCGGGCAGACGCGGTCGCCGACCTTTACCCGGCTGACCCCGGCACCGACGGCGCTGATCTCGCCCGCGCCGTCCGAGAAGGGGATGACCGGCAATTTGGCGCCGCCGCGGCCCTCGACCGTGAGCAGGTCGCGGTAGTTGAGCGAGGCCGCCCGCATCCTGACGACGACTTCGCCGGGGCCCGGCGTCGGCGACGGCCGCTCGGCAAGCCGCAACCGCTCGATGCCCCAGTCGCCTTCGACTTCCCACACACGCATGGTTTTCGCTCCCTCTGTCCGATCGAGAATTCTACGCCGATGACCAGTGCACGGGCGGCGGCACTCGCCGTGCAGTATAATCCCGATCCGCGCCCCGGCGTGGGCCGCCGGAACCTGCCGGGCGGCCAGCGGATTCCCGTCTCGGCAGGTGCGAAACGAACGCGGAGCACGGCCATGGCCATGAACCAATCCAATTTCGATCGTCTGGAGCGCGCCGTAACCAGGAGGCTCCACGACCATTGGGTCCTGTTCCTGGTGGAGGGCATCGTGCTCGTCGTCATCGGCCTTGCCGCCGTTGCCGTACCGCCGCTCGCCACGCTTGCCGTCGCCATCTTCCTCGGCTGGCTGTTCCTGATCAGCGGCATCGTCGGCCTGGTCACCACGTTCTGGATGCGGCACGCGCCCGGCTTCTGGTGGTCGCTGCTCTCGGCCGTTCTGGCGCTGGCGGTCGGCGTCGTCCTGGTTGCCGCGCCGCTCAGCGGCGCCTTGTCGCTGGCCCTGGTGATCATCGTCTTCTTCGTCATCGAGGGCGTCGCCTCCATCATGTATGCCTTGGAGCACAAGCGGGCGCTGACCGGCCGCTGGGGCTGGATGCTGGTGAGCGGCATCGTCGACCTGGTGCTGGCCGTGGTGCTCGCGCTCGGCTTTCCGGGCGCGGCGCTCTGGCTGATCGGCCTCCTGGTCGGCATCAATCTGGTGTTCGGCGGCGTGACGCTCATCGTCATGGCGCTGCATGCCCGCTCGGCCGGCGCCGTTCCCTAGACCCGCGCCGGGGTTCCAAAATGCCCGGTTCCGGCGTATAGCTGTGCCTCCGACCTCTTGGGACAGGCTGGAATGAGTGCGAAATGGACCCCCGACGGCTGGCGCGGCTTGCCGATCAGGCAGGCGCCGGACTATCCGGACGGGAAGCTGGTGGCGGAGGTGGAGGCGAAGCTCCGGCGGCTGCCGCCGCTGGTATTTGCCGGCGAAGCCCGCCGCCTGAAGACGCAGCTCGGCCGGGTGGCCGAAGGCAAGGCGTTCCTGCTGCAGGGCGGCGATTGCGCCGAGAGTTTTGTCGAACACAGCGCCGACAATATCCGCGACATGTTCCGCGTGCTGCTGCAGATGGCCGTCGTGCTGACCTTCGGCGCTGCCTGCCCCATCGTCAAGGTGGGGCGGCTGGCCGGCCAGTTCGCCAAGCCGCGCTCGGCGCCGACCGAAGTGCAGAACGGCGTCGAGCTGCCGAGCTATCGCGGCGACATCATCAACGACATGGAATTCTCCGCCGAGGCGCGCCGGCCCGACCCCAACCGCCTGCTGCAGGCCTATAGCCAGTCGGCGGCGACGCTCAACCTGTTGCGCGCCTTCGCCCAGGGCGGCTATGCCGACCTGCACCAGATCCACCGTTGGAACCTCGGCTTCGTCAAGAACAGCCCGGCCGGCGAGCGCTTCCGCGAAATGTCGGCGCGCATCACCGAGGCGCTCGACTTCATGGAGGCCTGCGGCATCACGCCGGAGCAGACGCGCGACCTGCGCGAGACCGATTTCTACACCAGCCACGAGGCCCTGCTGCTCGGCTACGAGCAGGCCATGACCCGGGTGGATTCGACCTCCGGCGATTGGGTCGACACCTCGGCCCATATGTTGTGGATCGGCGACCGCACGCGCCAGCCCGATGGGGCGCACGTCGAGTTCCTGCGCGGCGTGCTCAATCCCATCGGCCTGAAGTGCGGCCCGTCGCTGCCGGCGGACGACCTGCTGCGGCTGATCGACATCCTCAATCCGCAGAACATCCCCGGCCGGCTCACCCTGATCGCGCGCATGGGTGCCGACAAGGTGGAGGAAAAGCTGCCGTCGCTGGTCCGCGCCGTCCGCCGCGAGGGCCGCATCGTGGTCTGGTCGTGCGATCCCATGCACGGCAACACCCTGACATCCTCGACCGGCTACAAGACCCGGCCGTTCGATCGCATCCTGAGCGAGGTGCGCCGTTTCTTCGCCGTGCATCAGGCCGAAGGCTCCTATGCCGGCGGTGTGCATGTGGAAATGACCGGACAGGACGTCACCGAGTGCCTCGGCGGCGCCCAGGCGATCGACGAGGGCAAGCTGGCGGATCGCTACCACACCCATTGCGATCCCCGACTGAACGCGAGCCAGTCGCTCGAGCTCGCATTCCTCACCGCCGAGATGCTCAAGAAGGAGCGTTCCGGTGTCGCCGCCCGCGTCGCAGAAGCATCCTGAGCCTCGCGCATCGGCATCGGCGGACGCCGCGAACGCGCCGGCGTCGGACACCGCCGATCTGCCGTCCGTAGCCGCGCCGAGCAATCCCGGCGCGGACATCGAAGGCCAGATCGCCGCCTGGACCGACCACTACTTCCGCCGTACCCGCGAGATCGTCCGC
>DATKQA010000464.1:0-6024 GCA_035523835.1 Candidatus Sulfotelmatobacter sp. | reverse complement strand
CCCCGACATTCTCGGCCGCGAGAAGATCCTGAAAGTGCATCTGCGCAAGGTGCCGACGGCGCCCGACGTCGAGGCGCGCACCATCGCCCGCGGCACGCCCGGCTTCTCCGGCGCCGACCTCGCCAACCTGGTGAACGAGGCGGCGCTGCTCGCCGCGCGGCGCGGCAAGCGCGTCGTCACCATGACCGAGATGGAAGCGGCCAAGGACAAGGTGATGATGGGCGCCGAGCGCCGCTCCATGGTGATGAACGAGAAGGAGAAGCAGCTCACCGCCTATCACGAGGCCGGCCATGCCCTGGTCGGCATGTTCGTGCCGCAGCACGACCCGCTGCACAAGGTCACCATCATTCCGCGCGGCCGCGCGCTCGGCGTAACCATGAGCCTGCCCGAGCGCGACCGGCTGAGCCAGAGCAAGCTGGAGTTGGAATCGCGGCTTGCCATGACCTTCGGCGGCCGCATCGCCGAGGAACTGATCTTCGGGCCGGAGAACGTCACCACCGGCGCTTCCAACGACATCCAGCAGGCGACCTATCTGGCGCGGCGCATGATCACCGAGTTCGGCATGAGCGAGAAGCTCGGCCGCGTGCGCTACAAGGCCAACGAGGAGGAGATCTTCCTCGGCCATTCGGTGACGCAGACGCAGAACGTTTCCGAGGCCACCGCCGAACTGATCGACGCGGAAATCCGCCACCTGATCGAGACCGCGGAAGCGACGGCGCGGCGCATCCTGACCGAGCACTTGGAAGACCTGCACAAGGTCGCCAAGGCGCTGCTCGAGTACGAAACCCTGACCGGGGAGGAGGTCAAGGCGCTGCTGCGCGGCGAGGCCATCTATCGCCCGGCCGAGACCGAGCCGCCGGCCGATGTCGGCGGCCGTTCGGCGGTACCGCCGACCCGCGGCAAGCCGACGCGCGGCGCGCCCGGCGGCCTGGAGCCCGAGCCGCAACCGGGTGGGTGAACTTGACGCCGACGATGCATGTTTCAGGCAAGCCCCGCCCTCGTGCGGGGCTTGTCGCATTGGGCCGACGCGACCGCGCCTGAGAGCGGAGGCGACGGGGTGAACGTGCGCATCATGGGCATCGTCAATATCACCGCCGATTCCTTTTCCGACGGCGGCCGCTACCTGGAAGCGCCGGCGGCCATCGCCCACGCGCGCAACCTGCTGGCCGACGGCGCCGATATCGTCGATCTCGGCCCGCAGTCGAGCCATCCCGACGCGGCCCGGCTCGGTGCGGCGGAGGAGATCCGCCGGCTGGCGCCGGTCATCGATGCGCTGGCGGATCGCAAGGCGGCGATTTCCGTCGACAGCTTCCTCGGCGAAACCCAGCGTTTCGCCTTGGCGCAAGGCGTCGGCTATCTGAACGATATCCAGGGTTTTGCCGATCCCGGCCTCTATCCGGCGCTGGCCGCCGCCGACTGCCGGCTCGTCGTCATGCACGCGGTGCAGCAGGGCGGCCCGGCGACGCGCGTGGATATACCCGTGGGCGAGATCCTGGAGCGCGTCCTTGCCTTCTTCGCCGGTCGCATCGCGGTGCTGGAGCGGGCCGGGGTGGCGCGGCAGCGCCTCATCCTCGATCCCGGCATGGGATTCTTCCTCGGCAGCCGGCCGGAAGCCTCGCTGCGCGTGCTGGCCAATCTGCAACGGCTGCAAGCCGCCTTTGAGTTGCCGCTCCTGGTGTCGGTGTCGCGCAAGTCGTTCCTGCGCGCCGTCACCGGCCGGCCGCTGGAAGCCATCGGCGCGGCGACGCTGGCGGCCGAGCTGCATGCCGTCGCCGCCGGCGCCGCCTATATCCGCACCCACGACGTCGCCGCGCTCCGCGATGCGATGCGGATCACGGCAGCGGTGCGCGCCGAGGCGCCGAGTGACGGCTGACCGCCGCCCTCGCATTAACGGTGTGGAAACCGGCAGTGATCACACTCGCGCGGGGGCGACTGCGCTACTATTAACCATGTCGCGCCGGGTTCGGACCGGAACAGCAGGAGACGGGGACCAGCCATGAAACGGTCGTTTTTCGGCACCGACGGTATTCGCGGTACCGCCAACCAGGAACCGATGACGGCGGCAACAGCGCTCAGGGTGGGCATGGCGGCAGGCCGGCAATTCACTCGCGGGGCGCATCGCCACCGGGTCGTCATCGGCAAGGACACGCGGCTCTCCGGCTATCTGATCGAGCCGGCGCTCACCGCCGGTTTCATTTCCGTCGGCATGGACGTGGTGCTGGTCGGCCCGATGCCGACGCCGGCGGTCGCCATGCTGACCCGATCGCTGCGCGCCGATCTCGGCGTGATGATCTCCGCCTCGCACAATCCCTACGCCGACAACGGCATCAAGCTGTTCGGCCCGGACGGCTACAAGCTGTCCGACGAGGCCGAGCACGAGATCGAAGCGCACATGCAGAACGGCCTCGAGGAAGGCCTGGCGCCGCCCGACAAGCTCGGCCGCGCGCTGCGCCTCGACGATGCCGACGGCCGCTACATCGAATTCGTCAAGAACACCTTCCCGCGCGGCCGCCGGCTCGACGGCCTGCGCATCGTGCTCGATTGCGCCAACGGCGCCGCCTACAAGGTCGCGCCGACGGTGCTGTGGGAGCTCGAAGCCGAGGTCATTCCGCTGGCGGTCAAGCCGGACGGCTTCAACATCAATCACAATTGCGGTTCGACCGCGACCGACGCCATGCGCAGCGCGGTGGTCGCCCATCACGCTGATCTCGGCATCGCGCTCGACGGCGACGCCGACCGCGTGGTGGTCGCCGACGAGAACGGCCGCATCATCGACGGCGACCAGCTCATGGCCATGGTGGCGGAACGCTGGCATCGCGAGGGCCGGCTCGCCGGCGGCGGCATCGTCGCCACGGTGATGTCCAATCTCGGCCTGGAGCGGCATCTCGGCGAGATCGGCCTGCGGCTCGACCGCACGCAGGTCGGCGACCGCTACGTGGTCGAGCAGATGCGCAAGTCCGGCTGCAACGTCGGCGGCGAGCAGTCCGGCCATATCATCCTCAACGATTTCGTCACCACCGGCGACGGCTTGATCGCGGCGTTGCAGGCGCTCGCGGTCATCGTCGAGGACGGCCGCCCGGTCAGCCAGGTGGCGCGCCGTTTCGAGCCGCTGCCGCAGATCCTGAAGAACGTCCGCTTCAGCAGCGGCCGGCCGCTCGACAATGCCGCCGTGCAACGGGCGATCAAGGACGGCCAGCGCCGCCTCGGCGCCGCCGGGCGCCTGCTGATCCGGCCGAGCGGCACCGAGCCCTTGATCCGCGTGATGGCGGAAGGCGAGGACGAGGCGCTGGTCGGCGAGATCGTCGACAGCATCGTCGGCGCGCTGCAGCAGGTCGCCGCCTGAGGCTGGCGCCGTGCGGCTCGCCGGCCGTGTCCTGGTCATTGCCGGATCGGATTCCGGCGGCGGCGCCGGCCTGCAGGCCGACGTAAAAACCGTCACCGCGCTCGGCGGCTATGCCGCCACCGCCGTCACCGCGCTCACCGCGCAGGACACCCGCGCCGTCCACGCCGTGCACGACGTGCCCGCGGACTTTCTCCGCCGGCAGATTGCCGTGGTGCTGGCGGATATCGGCGCCGACGCCATCAAGATCGGCATGCTGCATCGGGCCGACACGGTGCAGGCGGTAGTCGAGGAACTGAAGGATGCCGCTGCCAGGATACCGATCGTGCTCGATCCGGTGATGGCGGCGAAGGGCGGCGAGACCCTGTTGCAGAGCGCCGCCGTGCAGGCGCTCCGGCGCGACCTGATTTCGCTTGCCGCGCTGCTTACGCCCAATCTGCCGGAGGCGGCGGTGCTCGCCGGTCGGGCCATCGCCAGCCTCGACGACATGGTGGAGGCGGCGGCCTCGCTCATGACCCTCGGGCCCCAGGCGGTGTTGCTCAAGGGCGGCCATCTGCCGGGCGATACCGTTTACGACGTGCTGGTGAGCGGCGCCGGCACCGAGGTCATGTCGGCGCCGCGCATCGACAGCATCAATACCCACGGCACCGGCTGCACGCTCGCCTCGGCCGTCGCCACCGGACTGGCCCAGGGTCTCGACCTGCGCGATGCCGTGCGCCGCGCCCGCGCCTACGTGGCGGAAGCGATCCGCTCGGCGCCCGGCTTCGGCAAGGGGCACGGCCCGCTCAATCACGCCCATACGGTGCGCCGCTTCGATAGCTGAGCGGCCGGCCGCGCCTCACACCATGGCGCGGCGCGCGCCCGGCCCGGCCTTGGCGAGGGCGGCGAGGGTCAGCAGCGCCTGGCGCAAGGTGGCAAGGCCGCTCGCCGCGGCGAGCGAGATCCGCACCGCGTGCGGCGCCGCGACGCGGCCGACCGCGTAGGTGCCGGCCGGCACCACGACGATGCCCTTGGCCCGCGCCGCGTCGGTGAATTCCTGCGCCCGCCAGGGATCGGGCAGGGTCAGGAAGATGTGGAAGCTCGACGGCGCGGCGCACATCTCGAAGCCGGCGAAAATCTCCGCGGCCAGCGCCTGGCGCAGGCGGCATTGCTCGCGATGCCAGCGCGTCAGGTGGTCGGCGGTGCCGTCCTCGATCCATTGCGAGACGATCTGCGCCGTCAGCGCCGCCTCGGCGATGCAATGGGAATGCACGCCGTCGGCGAAAAGCTCGGCCAGCGCCGGCGGTGCCGCGATCCAGCCGACGCGCAGTCCCGGTACCATGCATTTCGAAGCGCTCGCCAGATAGATCGTGCGTTCCGGCGCCAGGGTGGCGATCGGCGGCGGCCGGTCCTCCGGCAGATAGCCGTAGACGTCGTCCTCGACGATCAGCAGGTCGTGGCGCCGCGCCGCCTCGACGATCGCCTGCCGCCGCGCCTGGCTCATGGTGGCGAGGGTCGGGTTCTGATTGGTCGGCACCAGGCTCAGGAGGCGGGCGCCGCCGGCGCGGCAGGCGGCATCCACCGCCTCGGGCAGCACGCCCTCGCCGTCCATCGGCAGGCCTTCGAGCGGCAGGTGCAAGAGCCGCGCAGCATCGATCAGGCCGCAGTAGGTGAGCTGCTCGACCAACACCCTTTCACCCGGCTTGGCCAGCGCCGACAGCACGATGGCGATGGCCTGCTGGGCGCCGGCGGTGACCACCACCTGCTCCGGGCTGACCTTGAGGCCGGTGCGCCCGATCCAGGCGGCGCCGGCCGCGCGATGCGCCGCATGGCCGGCCGCCGGCGCATAGGCGAGCAGCGCTTCCAGCCCGCCGCGGGCGCCGAGCGCGGCGAGCGCCTCGGCGAACAGCCGCGCCGGCTCGCCGATCCCCGGCACGTTGCGGCTGAGATCGGTGACGCCGCTCTCGGCCTCGTCCAGCAGCGGCGCATGGCCGCCGCCGGCGGTGCGCACATAGGTGCCGCGGCCGACCTCGCCGGATACCAGGCCGCGCTGCTCGGCCAGCATGTAGCCGCGCGTCACCGTCCCGACCGTGACGCCGAGCCGCCAGGCGAGGTCGCGCTGCGGCGGCAGCTTGGCGCCCGGCTCCAGTTCGCCCTGCTGGATGGAGACGGCAATGGCGTCGGCGATGGCCTGGTAGCGTGGGCCGCTCAGGCGGCTCAAATCCGGATGCCAGCTTGTCATGGTGGCAATGTTGCTATTGACCCCATTATTCCGTCAAGACAAAATCAAATTGTACTCGATTATTGCTCGGATGACATCGAATTGGATGGATACAATGGCCTATATGGATCGTCGGCTGGGAGGGCCGCGGCGCTCGCTCCCGATCGCGTCGTTGCGCTGGCTCTCCGGCCTGCCGGTGCGGCTTTTTTCCGCCCTGGCGCGCTGGCAGGAGCGGGCGCGCGAGCGCTATCAGTTGGCGGCGCTGAGCGATGCCGCCCTGCACGACATCGGGCTCAGCCGGGCCGATGTCGAGCGCGAGAGCCGCAAACCCTTCTGGCACCATTGAGGGCGGCGGGCGCATGCTGTCCGCCCCCGCAGGCAGGAGCCGTGCCATGGCCGAGGCGAACCGTCACGCGCACAACTATCGCTGCCGCACCGTCTGGACCGGTGCCGCCAAGGGCGCGACGACATCCTATGCAGCCTA
>DATKQA010000463.1:0-12339 GCA_035523835.1 Candidatus Sulfotelmatobacter sp. | reverse complement strand
GCTGGCGCCGGACATGACCATCCGGCCGGTCTCGATCAGATAGGCATGATCGGCAAGGTCGAGCGCGAGCGAAGCATTCTGCTCGACCAGCAGGATGCTCACCTTCTCGTCGCGGTTGATGGTGCGCATGATGCCGAAAATCTCCCGCACGATGAGCGGGGCGAGGCCGAAGGAGGGCTCATCCATCAGCAGCAGGCGCGGCCCCAGCATGAGCGCGCGGGCGATGGCCAGCATCTGCTGCTCGCCGCCGGACAAGGTGCCCGCCTGCTGCCGCCGCCGCTCTTTCAGGCGCGGAAAGTAGGCGTACATGCGCTCGAAGACCTGCTCGACGCCGGCACGGCTGCGCCGGGCATAGGCGCCGAGCCGGAGATTTTCCTCGACCGACAGGTTGACGAAAGTGCCGCGCCCGTCGGGCACGTGGGCAATGCCGAGCCGGACGATGTCTTCCGTCGCCTTGCCGTCGATGCGCGCGCCCTGGAAGGTGATCGCGCCCTGGGTCTTGACCATGCCGCAGACGGCACGCAGCGTCGTCGTCTTGCCGGCGCCGTTGGCGCCGAGGATGGTGGTGATGCCGCCTTCCTCGACCGCGAAGTCGAAGCCGTGCAGGACCCGGGTCGGACCGTAGGAGGCCTGCAACCCCGTCGCTTCGAGCAATGCCGCCATCAGTCCGATGTCCCCAGATAGGCGCGGATCACTTCCGGATCCTTCTGCACCACCGCGGGCGTGCCGTCGGCGATCTTGCGGCCGAAGTCGAGAGCGACGACCTTGTCGGAAACCCGCATCACCAGGTTCATATGATGTTCCACCACGAGCACGGTAAGCTTCAGCCGATCGCGGATGTCGCGGATCAGTTCGCGCAGCCCGTCGACCTCTTCGTGATTGAGGCCGCCGGCCGGCTCGTCGAGCAGCAGGAGCTGCGGCTCGGAGGCGAGCGCGCGGGCCAGCTCGACCCGCTTCTGCGTGCCGAAGGAAAGGTCCATGACCCGCATGCCGGCGACGGAATCGAGGTCGAGGAAATTGACCAGCCGCTCCGCCCGTTCGGTCAGCGCCTTCTCCTCGCGGCGCACCGAGCCGAAGCGGAACAGGTTTTCGACGTAGCTGGTACGGGTCCGGCAATGACCGCCGAGCATCACGTTCTGCAGCACCGTCATGGTGCGGAACAGCGCCAGATTCTGAAACGTGCGGCCGATGCCGAGCGCTGCGATGCCGTGCCGCGGCGTGGCCAGCAGCGAGCGGCCGTTGAAGAGGATATTGCCCTGTTCGCAGCTATAGATGCGGCTCAGCACGTTGAACAGCGTGGTCTTGCCGGCGCCGTTCGGCCCGATCAGGCCGCAAATCTGGCCGCGCCCGACGTCGAAGGAGACGCCATCGAGCGCAACGATGCCGCCGAAGCGGACCGACAGGCCATTGATGCTGAGGATGGGGCCGCTCGGCGCGCTTTCGGCGGCGTGCTGCCGCGCCGCGCTGATCGTCTCGCTCATCGATGGCTCCGTCCTGGCGTCGCAGACTTGCCGCCCGGAGCCGCCTCCCGTTTGTCACGCAACGGAAGCAGCATGCCCTTACACTCCCTGTTGATTTCCCGGTCTCTTGCCGGGTTATCGGCGTTATCCCATCCGCGCCCGAAATATTGCCGTGGCCGGCGGCCATGTGCAACCGCACAATTGCGGCCCGGAGGATTTAAGGCATTTGGCCCGCGGCCGCCAGCACGATTTCCGCCGGGCCACGCACATCTATTCCACGTCCTCGATGCGTTCGGCGCCCGCTTCGCGCATCGCTTGCCAGGCCGCGGCGAGCGAGCCGGCGAGATCGATGCCGCGGCAGGCCGGCGCCAGGACGGCCGCGCTAAAGCCCTCACGGCATGCATCAATTGCCGAAAAGCGCACGCAGAAATCGGTAGCAAGACCGGCCAGGAACACGCGCTTGAGGCCACGTTCGCGCAAGTAGCCGCCGAGGCCGGTCGGTGTCCTCAGGTCGTTTTCGAAAAATGCCGAATAGGAATCGACCGAAGGGCGGAAGCCCTTGCGCACGATCAATTCTGCGTGCGGCAGGTCGAGGCCGGAGTGAAAGGCGGCGCCGGCGCTGCCCTGCACGCAATGGTCGGGCCAGAGCGTCTGCGGACCATAGGGCATGGTCACCGTGTCGAAGGGCCGCCGGCCGGGATGAGAGCTGGCGAAAGAGCGGTGCCCCGGGGGATGCCAGTCCTGGGTCTGCACGACATGGGCAAAGCGCCGCCCCAGGCTATTGATCAGCGGCACCACCGCATCGCCGTCGGCAACGGCCAATGCCCCGCCGGGACAGAAATCGTTCTGCACGTCGATCACCAGGAGAACATCGCCGTCGCCCGGCGACAGGACCGCCCGCCGCGCCATCAGTCGAAATCCGGCGGGGCGTCGGGCCGGCCGTGCAATTCGAACAGCCGCGCCAATTGTTGCGGCAGCACGCGCGAGAGCGAGAGCGGCGGCAGCGCCTCGAGCGAGAAGAAGCCGGCCCCGTCGGTCTCGTCGCTGTCGGCCGCGGCGCCGCCGACGATCTCCGCCGCGAAGAACAGCTTGTAGCAATAGTAGGGCTGCGGCGGGTGCGGGTATTTGCGCTTGTCGTAGAGCGCCAGCAGGCGGGTGATGCGCACCGCGAAGCCGGACTCCTCGCGCACTTCGCGCGCCGCCGCCTCGCTCGGCGTCTCGCCCACGTCCGCCCAGCCGCCGGGCAGCGCCCAACGCCCGTCGCGCCGCTCGCGCACCAGCAATACCTGCCCGTCGCGAAAGGCCGCCGTGCGCACATCGATCATCGGCGTGGCGTGATTGACGGCATGAGCGAAGAGATCGCGCACCACGGCGAGATCGGTTTCCGACTGCTCGGCCATCATCTCGAAGGCGATGGCGGCGATCGCCCGGTAGCGCTCGATGTCATAGGGATCGCGCGCATAGACGAGCCCGGTCTGCGCCATGGTCTGCAGCCGGCGGGCCCATTCGATCCATTTCGGCGCCGTGGGCACGGGATCGCGGCCCTTGAGGCGGCGCCGGCCCTATTCCGCCGCCTTGCTGCCGCGCTTGGCCTTCTGCTCGGCCGCATGTTTCTCGAACATCTTGGTCGCGGCCTTCTGCTGCCTGGTCGAATGCTCGACCGCGTGCTCGGCCATCCAGTCGTAGGAGGCCTGGCGGTTGGCGTTCGCCTGGCGGAAATGCGGCATCACGTGGCGGGCGAACAGCTCGTAGGAGTTCTTGGTGTTCTCCCAGTTTGCCCAATTGTGCGCCATGTGCAGGAAGGCGCCGAACTCGCCCTGCTTGCCGTAGAGCTGCTCGATCTTGGCAATGGCGTCGTCGGGGGTGCCGATCACCGCGCCGCCGCTTTCGGTCATGATGTCGATGAGCGGACGGCCGGTGCTGTCCTTCGGCGCCAGGGGACGAAGCTGGGCGAAATACTCGGCCCATTTCAGCAGGCCGAATTCCACGTCCTTGCGCGCCTTCTCGCGCGTCTCCGCGATATACATCGGCCCGACCAGGCGCAGCCCGGCGCGATCCATGCTGCGGCCCTGCTCGGCCGCGGTCTCGTTGGCGATCTGCCAGTTGGTGCCGAGCACGTCGAAGCCGTAGGCATTGGTCGCCGCGACGCAGAGCATGCCGATGCCGTATTTGCCGGCGACGCGGCCGCCGTGCGGCGTCAGCGAGCTGGCAACGCAGATTTCCGGCCGCGGCTGGCTATAGGGCAGGAGATGCACGCGCGCGTCGGTGAGCGTGTACCATTCGGTCTTCTCGGTGACGGTCTCGCCCCGCATCAGCCGCAGGATGAGGTCGAGCGCCTCGACCATGCGGTCGCGCTGCTTGTCGGGATCGATGCCGAGCATCATCGCGTCCGAGGTGAGCAGCCCCGGCCCGACGCCGAACATGGCCCGCCCCATGGTCATATGGTCGAGCTGGATCATGCGGTTCGCGGTCATCAGCGGGTTGTGGTAGGGCAGCGAGATCACGCCGGTGCCGAGGCGGATGCGCCGGGTGCGCTCGGCCGCGGCGGCGATGAACAACTCCGGACTGGAAATGATCTCGAACCCGGCCGAGTGATGTTCGCCGATCCAGGCCTCGTCATAGCCGAGCTTGTCGAGCCACTCGCAAAGCTCCAGGTCGCGCCGGATGCATAGGGTCGGGTCTTCGTCGAGCGGATGGAAGGGCGCCAGAAAGATGCCGTGGCGCAAGGGGATAGCAGGCATTCGATGGCTCCCGGACTGGTTCGTTGCTGCCGCTGTCTTCAACCATAAGGGGACCGCGCGGGTTGGACAATCCCCGCCGCCGGATGGCTGCCGCCCGTTTTGCTCAGCCGGCGCGCACGATCAGCGCATCCACCGCGATGGCGCGATCGGCGCCGCAGATCACCGGATTGACGTCGATCTCGGCGATCGCACCGGCCTGGTCGGCGGCGAGTTCGGACACCCCGACGATGATGTCCGCCAGGCGATCCAGAGCGACGGGGGCGGAGCCGCGAAAGCCGGTGAGCAATTTATAGGCACTCAGCCGCTGCAGCATGGCGAGCGCCTGGCCGCGATCGACCGGCGCCAGTTCCACGGCGGTATCGCGCAAAAGCTCGGCCAGGATGCCGCCCATGCCGACCACCACCATCGGACCGAATTGCGGGTCGAGCTTGCTGCCGACGATCAATTCGACGCCGGCGCCGATCATCGGCTGCACCAGCACGCCGCGCACCTCCGGCTTCGGCCGCACCTTGCCGGCGGCGGCCATGACCGCGTCGTAGGCGGCGCGCACCGCCGTGCCGTCGGCCAGATTGAGCCGCACCACGCCGGCTTCGGTCTTGTGGGCGATGTCGGGCGATTCCACCTTGAGCACGACGGGGAAGCCCAGTGCTTCAGCCGCCTGGACTGCCGCCTCGCGGTCGCCGACCAGCCGCTCGCCGGTGACCGGAACGCCGTAGGCCGCCAGCACCTCCTTGGCCTCGCGCTCAGTCAATTTCGTTCCCGCTTGTGCCAGGAGCCGCTTCGCGGCCGCGGCCGGCTTGCCGCCCGGCGCCAGGCGCACGCGGCCGCGCGGCGCGCGCCGCACCGCCTCGCGCCAGTTCCACGCGGCCAGCGCCGCGAAGCAGCGGTCGGCCGAACGGAACATCGCGACATAGGGATTGGCCTCGTACAGCTCCGAACCCGGCCCTTCCAACCACTCGGTCATCCAGATCAGGCAGATCGGCTTGGCCATGGCCTGCGCCAGGCCGGACACGACGGGAACTCGCGCCGGCGTCAGTTCGCGCACCGACACGCCCTGCGGGATCACCATGGCGCCATAGGCGGCATCCTGCAGCAACGCCCGGCCGCAGATGTTGAAACTCTCCGGGCTGTTGATCACCTGGGCGGTGACGTCGCAGGGGTTGCGGGCGGCGCCGAACTCGGGAATGGTCGCCTTCAGCACGGCGACCGCGGCAGCGCCCGGCTGCGGCAGGGCCACGTTGTATTTTTCCGCCTTGTCGGCGGCGATCACCCCGGCGCCCCCCGACGAGGTGAGGATCGCCACGCCCGGCGCCTTGGGCTTGCCGGCCTTGGCGAGGAAGGCGGCGGTCTCGTAGACCTGCTCCAGGTTGTCGACGGCGATGATGCCGTGGCGGCGGAAGGCGGCGCGATAGGCGGCGTCGGCGCCGGCCAGCGAGCCGGTGTGCGACATCGCCGCCTCGGCGCCGGCGCTGCCGGTGCCCATCTTGTAGAGCACGATCGGCTTGTCGGCGGTCAAGGCCTTTTCCCCGGCCTCCATCAGCCGCTCGCCGTCCTTCAAGCCTTCGAGCAGGCAGGTGATGACGCCGCAATTCGGGTCTTCGGTCAGGTAGCTGATGTAGTCGCAGACATCGACGTCGCACTGGTTGCCGGCGGTGAGATAGTGGCTGTAGTTGCCGCCGCGCTCGCAGGCCTGGGCGAGCGTATAGCCGAGCGCGCCCGACTGCGAGATCAGGCCGATCGGTCCGGGCCGCCAGGGCGCGGTATCATAGCCGCCGAGAAACAACATGCCGGCGCGGACGATATTGTTGATGATGCCGATACAATTCGGGCCGACGATCGGCATGCGTGCCGCGCCGGCGATGGCGGTGAGGCGTTCCTGCTGCTGCATACGCTCGGGAATGCCGGTTTCGGCGAAATCCGAGGCATAGACCACGCAGCCGCCGACGCCGGCCTTGGCGCATTGCTCGGTCAGGGCGACCACCGCCTCGCGCGGCGTGGCGACGATGGCGCAATCGACCGGCCCCGGCACCTCGGCGATGGTCGGGAAGCAGCGCACGCCGTGCAATTCGCCGCCGCGCGGATTGACGCCGTAGATCTGCACGCCCTGGCAGAGCTTGAGATTGACCAGCGTGCGGGCACCGAACGAGGTCTCGTTGCTGGACAGGCCGACGATGGCGATGCTCTTCGGCTCGATCACCCGCTTGAGCTCGGCATGGCTGTAGATCGGCCGATGATTCCTGCGCCAAGGCATCGTCACTTCCTCGCTTCCCGCCCTACCGGCCGGCGCAACGTTCAGCGCCCCTTGAAGGCCGGCTTGCGCTTCTCCATGAAGGCCGTGCGGCCCTCGATATAATCGGCGCTGGCGAAACAGCGATCCACCGCCGCCGCCGTCGCCGCCAGATCACGGTCCTCCGGATCCTTGGTATATTCGTTCACGCAGAGCTTGGCGGCAGCGACCGTGAGCGGCGCGTTGCCGCCGATCGTGGCGGCATAGTTGCTGACATAGGGCTCCAGTTCCGCCACCGGCCGGATGCGGTTCACCAGGCCCATCTGCAAGGCTTCGGCGGCGTCGAACTGCCGCGCGGTGAAAAAGATCTCCTTGGCGAAGGATGGTCCCACCACGTCGGCGAGCCGCTTGATGCCGGCATAGGCGTAGCCGAGGCCGAGCCTGGCGGCCGGCACGGCGAAGCGGGAATTGTCCGAGGCGATGCGCAGGTCGCAGCACAGCGCCACGCCAAGGCCGCCGCCAATGCAATAGCCCTGGATCATGGCGATGGTCGGCTTGCGGCAGTCGATGATGGCGGCGTTGGCGCGGCCGGAGATGGCGTTGTATTCCGCGACGGAATCGGCGGAGGATCGCTTCTCCTCGAACTCGGAGATGTCGGCACCGGAAACGAAGGCCTTGCCGCCGGCGCCGGCGAGCACGATGGTGCGGATGGCATCGTCGCTCTCGAATTCGCCGAGGATCTCCGGCACCGCGCGCCACATATCGACGGAGACGGCGTTATGGCGCGCCGGATTGTTGAAGAGCATCCAGCCGACCGCGCCATCCTTGCGCGCAAGCATCCGTTCCGTCGAAGTCTTCATGGTTCTCTCCTCAGCAGCGATTGCGATCAGCCTAGCATCCGGCGCCGCAGGCGGCGCCGGCAAAACAACAGCCGCTCCAGCCTCGGCACGAATCCCACCGGCTGAGAACCGGCCTTTTCCAGCACCCGCCGCCAGGCGGCATTCTGCGGCCCGGCGAAGGCCCTGGCCTCGTCGAGGCCGGGCACGTCGTCGGCGAAAGCGAGACTGGCGCGGACCAGCTCGCCGGCATAGCCGCATCACCGCCCGATGTCATACGATCTTGCGCTTGCGGAAATCGGCGATATCGCTTTCGCCATAGCCGAGCTCGCGCAGCACCGCATCGGTATGCTCGCCCTTCTCCGCCGTCGCCGTCTCGATATGGCTCGGCGTCCGGCTCAGGCTCACCGCCTGGTTCACCACCCGGATATCGCCAAGCTTCGGATGCCGCACCGGCGCCGCCATGCCGAGATGCTGCACCTGCGGATCGGCGAAGACCTCGTCCATCTTGTAGATCGGCCCGCAGGGCACGCCGGCGTGATTCAAGATGTCGATCCAGGTGCTGCTCGACTTCTGCCGGGTGATGTCGGCGATCGCCTTGTTGAGCGCCTGGCGGTTCTTCGAGCGGGACACATCGGTCGCATAGTCGGGATCGGACGCCAGCGCGGGCGCCCCGATCGCCTCGCAGAAGCGTTTGAAGATATGCCCGCCGGAGGCGGCGATGTTGATGTGGCCGTCGCTGGTCGGGAAGACGCCGGTCGGAATGCTGGTCGGATGATCGTTGCCGGCCTGGCCCGGCACGTCCTTGGCAATGAGCCAGCGCGCCGCCTGGAAATCCAGCATGGCGATCTGCGCCTGCAGCAGCGAGGATTGCACCCACTGGCCCTCGCCCGATACCTCGCGCTCCAGCAGCGCGACCAGGATGCCCATGGCGCAGAAGATGCCGGCGGTGAGATCGGCGACGGGAATGCCGACACGCACCGGCCCCTGGCCCGGCAGGCCGGTGATGGACATCAGGCCGCCCATGCCTTGCGCGATCTGGTCGAAGCCCGGCCGCTCGCGATAGGGACCGTCCTGGCCGAAGCCGGAGATGCTGCCATAGATCAGCCGCCTGTTCAGCGGCTTCAGGCTTTCGTAGTCGATGCCGAGCCGGTACTTCACATCCGGCCGGTAGTTCTCCACCACGACGTCGGCACCCTTCACCATGCGGCGGAAGATTGCCACGCCGTCGGGGCTCTTCAGATCGAGCGTCATGCTGCGCTTGTTGCGGTGCAGGTTCTGGAAGTCCGGGCCGTGGCGCGGACCGCCCATGTCGCCGCCCGCGACGCCGTCCGGCATTTCGATCTTGATCACGTCGGCACCCCAGTCGGCCAACTGGCGCACACAGGTCGGACCGGCGCGCACGCGGGTCAGATCGAGCACCTTGAAGCGGGCAAGCGCCGTGGCCGCCGGTCGATGGGTCATGCTCGCTTCTCCCGCTACCGTCCCTGGAATTTCGGCTGGCGCTTTTCCGCCCAGGCGGCAAGACCTTCCTTCAGATCCTCCGAGCGCGCCGCCGCCTGCATGGCACGCTCCATCGCCGCGACGTCGAGCTCGTTGCGGGCGATCTCGTTCAGCGCCCGCTTCATGCCGCGCGCCGCCAGCGGCGCAACGGCGCTGAGCTGCTGAACCAGGACGTCGACGGCGGCGGCGAGCCCGGCGGCCGGCACCACCTGGTCGAGATAGCCGATGCGCAGCATCTCCTCGGCATCGATGGTGGCCGCGGTGAGGAACAGTTTCTTCGCCGCGGCGAGGCCGAGCCGCGTGACATAGCGGCGCAGCCCGCCCTTGTAATAGTGCAGCCCGAGCCGCGCCGCCGGCATGAACATCTGGCTGCCCTCGACGCCGATGCGGAAATCGCAGGCCAGCGCCAGGTCGGTCGCACCGCCGTAGACGCTGCCGTTCAAGGCGCAGACGGTCGGGACGCGGAAGTTTTCCACGCGGTCGGTCAGGTGCTCGAACGACGGCTCGCTCTGCCGGTCGGCGCTGCCGCGGCCGCTGATGGCGCCGATGTGGTAGCCGGCGCTGAAGCTCTTGCCGGAGCCGGTCAGGACCAGCACCCGCACGTCCGCCGCCGCCTCGATTTCCTCGAGCATGTTCATCAGCGCGACGATATCGCCGGGTTCCAGCCGGTTGTGCTGGCGCGGCCGATTCAGGCGGATGGTCGCCCGGCCGGCGGCGACGGTGAGCACCGGCGGGCCGGAGGCGGCGTCGGCGCCGTCTGTCGCGGTCATCGGATGCGCAAAACCAGGATCATGCCGAACCCTAGCACGGCATTGGCTTCGTGCAACCGGGCTGAGGACGGGCCAGGCGCGGCGATGGCTAATGGATCGCCGCGTACATGATCTTGTCCTCGGTGGCGTCGGCGGCATCGAACTCGGCCACGATGCGGCCGAGCCGGGCCACCAGGATGCGGTCGGAGACGCTCAGCACCTCCGGCAGGTAGGAGGAGATCACCACCACCGCCTTGCCCTCGTCGGCAAGGGCGCGGATCTGGGCATGGATTTCCGGGATGGTGCCGACGTCGACGCCGCGCGTCGGCTCGTCGAAGATGACGATGGACGGGTCCTGCACCAGCGACTTCGCCACCACCACCTTCTGCTGGTTGCCGCCGGACAGTTCGACGATCTTGGCCTTGCGCTGCAGCGCGCTGATCTTCAGCCGCTCGACCCAGTAGCCGGCCAGTTTGCCACGGGTCAGGTTCGACAGCAGAAAGCGCCAGCCCTGCCGGGTCGCCAGCTTGCCGATATAGACATTGTCGTCCACCACCATGGTCTCGAAGAAGCCGTTGAGCTTGCGATCCTCGGTGATGTAGGTGATGCCGTCGTCGATCGCCTGCTTCGGCACCCGATAGCGCACCGGCTTGCCGCGCAGCCGGATGGTGCCGCCGTCGATCAGGTTGCGCTTCAGCGCGCCGAAAATGATCTTGGCGATCTCGGTGCGGCCCGAGCCGATCAGGCCGGCGATGCCGACCACCTCGCCGGCATAGACCGAGAAGGACATGTTCTTCACCATGGTGCCCATGGTGACGTTTTCCACCGTCAGCACCTTCTCGCGGCGCTGACGCCGCCGCTCGGCGTGGCCCTCCTTGTGCGCATAGTGGGTTCGCGTGATCTCGCGCCCGACCATGTGATGCACCAGCTTTTCGCGGGTCATCTCCGTCGTCTTGGCGGTGATCACCAGCTTGCCGTCGCGCAGCACGGTGATGCGGTCGGAAATCTGCAGGCTTTCTTCCAGCGCGTGCGAAATATAGATGATGGCGACGCCGCGGGCGCGCAGGTCGCGGATCAGATTGAAGAAGTGGATGATCTCTTCCGGCGTCAGACTGGCCGTCGGCTCGTCGAAGATCATGATGCGGGCGCGGTTGTAAACGGCGCGGGCGATTTCCACCATCTGCCGCTTGGCGGTGCCGAGCAGCGCCACCGGCGTCGCCGGATCGACATGGAAGTTGAGCGATTGCAGGAGCTGCTGGGCCTGGATGTTGAGGGTGCGGAAGCGCGTAAGCAGCTTTTCGTTGCCGAGCTCGATGTTCTGCGCCGCGGTCATGGTCGGCACCAGACTGGTCTCCTGATAGACCATGCAGATGCCGGCAGCGAGCGCGTCGCGCGGCTGGTCGAAATTGACCAGCTTGCCGTCGACGTAATATTCGCCCGAGGTCAGCGTGATCGCGCCGGCGATCGCCTTGCAGAGCGTGGACTTGCCGGCGCCGTTCTCGCCGACCAGCGCATGTACCTCGCCGGGATAGAGGTCGAAATCGATGTTCTCGATGGCATGCACGCCGCCATAGACCTTGCTGCCCTGGACGACGCGCAACACCGGCTCGCGCGGCGTCGCGGCGGAGGTGGCCGCAACCTGATTTGGCGCCGTCATCACATCGTTCATGTGCGGCCTCCCATCCGATCCAGCAGCACGCGGCCGCTGCCCTTCGAAACGATCACCAGGCCCTGTCCCGTATCGCAGGCGGCGGTGATGCCATGGTAGTGCCCGCCAACCCGGCTGTGCAGACTATCGGCGAAATCGCCCTCTTCGTCGATGCGCGCCAGCAGGCCATAGGAACGCGGCGGCGCCCACGGCTTCTGGATGCCGAGAGCCTTGATCGAACCGAACTGCATCGGCTCGCAACAGTGACCCGTCGTGGCAAGCGCCGGCCCGGCCCAGAAGGCCGGGGCGATGGTGCGCATCATCTCCTCGCGGAAATCGTCCTCGCGGAGCACGAATTCGGCCAGATGCGTGCGCTGGGCGAAAACGCTGAGCCAGAAGCCGCCGCGGACGGCAGGCGACAGCCGCGCCGGGTAGCCCGGCATGTTGCGCACCATGAGTTCGGCGGCCGTGCCGCCGTCGGCCGCCACCCGGCTCACCCGATGCTTCCAGCTTTCAGTGAACCAGACCTGCCGCCCGTCGGCCGCCAGCGCCACGCCATGCGGATAGTGGAGGTTGCGCAGCAGCACCCTGGCGCGGTCGAGGTTCGGTCCGCAGGAAATCAGACGGCCGAGATGATTTTTCTCCATCAGATCGCGCAGCCAGTCCTCCGGCCGGTGCCGGCTGCTGCCGTCGGCGAGAAAGATGGTGCCGTCCGCCGCCACGGCGACGCCGGTCAGGCAGTGCAGCGGCTGATCCTCCGCCTGGGTGAGCCAGCTCTGGCGGCCCGAGGCATCGACCGCGGCAAGGCCACGCCCGGCAACGCAGGCGAGGAGCCGGCCGTCGGGATGCAGCGCGAGGCCGCCGACGCTGTCCTCGAACTCGGCGAAGACCGCGCGGCTCCAGAAATTTTCGCCCAAGAGCTTGAGCACCTGGCGGCCGGCGGAGACGTAGATCGCACCGTCGGGGCCCGCCGCCACGTCATCGGCCCCGGGCAAGGGATCGCCGATCGGGGTGCAGGCGTCGAGCCGATCGTTCGGACTGAGCGCGCCGTCCATGGAGGGGATGGCGAATTGCTCCGCGTTGCGGAACACGATCTGGCGCATGTCGCGCAGGAAATGCGTATAGAAGGCCATGAACTAGTTCCGATCGCGCCGCTTGCTGCCCCAATAGGCTTC
>DATKQA010000462.1:0-3770 GCA_035523835.1 Candidatus Sulfotelmatobacter sp. | reverse complement strand
AGGACCGAGAACAGCCGGGCGATGCGGGCGAGCGCGCCGTCCCACTGCTTCACGGCGGTCTGTTGCGAGCCGACGTGGAAGGAGAGGCCATAGGGGTCGAGGCCGAGCGCGCGCGCCCGCACCAGGAGGTCGGCGGCCATTTCCGGCTCGCAGCCGAATTTGCGCGACAGCGGCCACTCGGCGCCGGCGCAGTTCATCAGCACCCGGCAGAAGACCCGGGCGCCGGGCGCCGAAGCGGCAAGCTTCTCCAGCTCGACGGCGCTGTCGAAGGCGAACAGGCGCACGCCCCTGGCATAGGCGGCGGCGATGTCGCGCTGCTTCTTGATGGTATTGCCGAAGGAGATGCGCTCCGGCGCCGCACCCTCGGCCAGGCAGAGCTCGATCTCGCCGATGCTGGCGGCATCGAAGCTCGAGCCGAGGCGGTTGAGCCGGGCCACGATCTCCGGCATCGGGTTGGCCTTCACCGCGTAGAACACCCGGGCCTCAGGCATCAGGTCGGTGAGCCTGAGATAGCACGCCTCGATCACGTCGAGGTCGACCACCAGGCACGGCGTGTCGGGGCAGCGTTCGGCGAGAAAACGCGCAATCTTGGCATTCATGGCATCGTTCCTGCGCGGGCCGCGGGCGGCGCGGTCGATCGACGGGCTTGGCAAGGGGAATCCCGGACTGCGGGAAACAGCGCCGCGGGAGGGCGAACCTTCAACCCCGCCAGGTCGTACTGGACAGCGGGTTCTTGCGGCCGATCAGGGCGGCGTAGGAAATGCGGACTGCCCGCCGCTGGGCGGTGCGGCGAAGCGTGTCGATGCTGCGGAGAAAGCTGCTGCGGAGAAACCTGTCGCGGCGAACGGCCTTGCGGCCGATATGGTCCAACATCGTAGATCCCCCTCGGAACCGGCTAGCGCCGTACGATCCAAACAAGGGACGCCTTACGTCGTTGCATAACCACCAAGGGCCATAGGCACGTGCGGGTGCGTCAGTAGTTTTGCTATATAAACAACGCACGCCGCCGCGCAAGTAAAAAATCCCGTCATGGGGAAACCATTTCTTCATCTCTTCCTGCTTCGTGCCGCGCGCCGCATGCGCCCGCGGCGCGCCCGGACGGGACAGGCCTGCGCTATGCTAGGCTCAAGTCGCCCAACAGGGGGAGCGCGGCCATGGCGATCGGCAAGCTGGCGGATATCGAGGCGATCGAGCGGACCCCGTTTCGCGAGCGCGAGCCCGCGCCGTCGGTCTATGCCCTGCTGACGCGGGCGGCGGAGCGCCATGCGGACAAGGCCGCCATCCGCCATCTCTCGACCGGCGCGCCGGACGAGGCGGTGCGCGACGTCACCTACCGGCAATTCCAGCGGCGGCTCAACCAGGCGGCCAACCTGTTCCACGAGCTCGGCGTGCGGCCGGACAATGCCGTGTCGATGCTGCTGCCGATCCTGCCGGAGACCTTCTTCGCCATGTTCGGCGCCCAGGCGGCCGGCCTCGCCAACCCGATCAACTTCCTGCTCGAGGTGGAGCATATCGTCGCCCTGCTGCGCGAGGCCAACTGCCGCGTCCTGCTCGGCCCCGATCCCGATCTCTTCCCCGGCGTCTGGCCGAAGATCGAGGCGGTGCGATCCCAGGTGCCCGCGCTCGCCGCGGTGATCCGCGTCGGCGGCCCGGCGCAGCGGCCCGACATCGACGCACTGCATTTCGAAAGCGAGCTGGACCGCCGGCCGGCCGACCGCCTCGTCTTCAGCCGCGACATCCGGCCGGAGGACGTGGCCTCGCTCTTCCACACCGGCGGCACCACCAGCGCGCCGAAGCTCGCGCGCCACACCCATCGCGGCCTGATCATGCATAGCTGGACCCTGGCCCAGGTGCTGTTGCCGGGCCCCGAGCAGACCTATTTCAACGGCCTGCCGCCGTTCCACGTCGGCGGCTCCACCGTGCTCGGCCTGATGCCGCTCGCCAACGGCGCCACCATGGTGATGCTGACGCCGGCCGGCTTCCGCAATCCGCTGGTGGTCGGCAACATCTGGGCGCATGCGGCGCGCTTCCGCCCGACCGTGCTCGGCATGGTGCCGACGAGCTGGGGCGCCGCGCTCAACGTGCCGAGTGCCGGTTTCGACCTGTCGAGCATCCGGCTCTGCCAGGTCGGCGGCTCGGCCATGCCGGTCGAGGTCGCCAAGGCGCTGCAGGCCAAGCTCCAGACGCCGGTCGTCGAAGGCTGGGGCATGACCGAGGTGCACGGCTATGCCAGCATGAACCCGGTCGAGGGCGAGTGCCGCATCGGCTCCGTCGGCTTCCGCATGCCCTATACCGAGATCGTCGTCGCCGAAATCGCCGGCGGACACGTTCAACGGCTCTGCGCGCCCGACGAAATCGGCTCAGTGCTGGTGCGCGGCGAGCAGGTCTTCGCCGGCTACGTCAATGCCGCGCACAACGCGACCGCGTGGGTCGAGCCGCGCGCCGGCGAGAACGTGCCGGCCTGGAGCCCGGGCGGCCGCTGGCTCGATACCGGCGACCTCGGCCGCTTCGACGCCGAGGGCTATCTGTGGCTGACCGGCCGGGCGAAGGATCTGATCATCCGCGGCGGACACAATATCGATCCGCTGCCGATCGAGGAGGCGGTGCACCGCCACCCGGCGGTCGAGGCCGCTGCCGCCGTTGGCCGGCCCGATGCTTATGCCGGAGAGATTCCGGTGCTGTTCGTGCAGTTGAAGCCGGGCGCCGCGGCCGAGGCGGCGGCGATTCAGGCCTTCGCGCGCGAACACGTCGGCGAGCGTGCCTCGGCCCCGGCGGAGGTGATCATCGTCGAGCAGATGCCGCTCACCGGCGTCGGCAAGATCTTCAAGCCGGAACTCCGCTACCGCGCCGCGCGCCTGGTCTTCGAGCGCCTGGTCGGCGGCCTGCTCGGCGATCCCGGCCGGGTCACGGTCACGGTCGGGCCGCATCGCCAGCACGGCACCTTCGCCAGCATCGCCATTCGCGGCACGGTTCCCGAGGCGACGCTCGCCTCGATCATGGAGGCGCTGCGCGGCTTCCAGCTTCGCCACGAGGTCGTGGTCGGAAACTGAGTCCCGCGCTCAGAAGGCGCCGCGCGCATCGACCGGCCAGATATCGACCAGCCGGTCGCCGCGCACGCAGTGGTAGTGATCGTAGAGATTGACCGTGGGGTCGCAGTGCGGCACGACGCAAGCGAGCACGGCACCGAGCGGCAGGGTCTGGCCGGCCTCGGCGAACACCACGGCGCCATGCTCGTCGCCCTGGAAGCGATAGGTCGCGCCGGCCGGCGCCCCGGTGGCGAGCACCGGCTTCGGACCGTCGGTGGCGAAGCGCTTCAGCCCGGCGTCGGTGGTGACGAAGCCGGCGGCATTGGCGCTGACCACGCTGGTCTGCACGAACAGCGCATTCTCGAACGGCTGTCGGTTCGCGCCCGGGCGTAGCTGGATGCGGTCGTAGTCCACGTCCATGAAGATGTAGGAGCCGGCCTGCAGCTCGGTGAAGACACGGGCCCCCGCGTCGATGTCGTGCGTGCCGGTGCCGCCGCCGCTGATCGCCGGCGGCGGCAGGCCCGCGCGGCGGAGCGCCTCGATCAGTTCGGCGAGCCGGGCATGCTGCTGCCGCGCGAGCTTCTCGCGCTCGGCATAGTCGGCGACATGCTGGAGCTGGCCGGCATAGGCCTGCACGCCGGCGAAGCGCAGCGACGGCGCCGCCGCAATGCCTTTCGCCAGCGCAACGGCGTCGGCCACGCTGGCCGCGCCGGTGCGGTGCAGGCCGATGTCGAAATCCACCAG
>DATKQA010000461.1:0-9496 GCA_035523835.1 Candidatus Sulfotelmatobacter sp. | reverse complement strand
GTATCCGTCAGGAACTCGCTCTGATAGCCGATCAACCCGCGCGAGGGGGCCAGGAAGGTCAGGCGCAGCTTGCCGCCGCCGGATGGCCGCATATCGGTCATCTCGGCCTTCCTGAGGCTCATCTTCTCGACCACGACGCCGGTATAGGCGTCGTCGACGTCGACGGTGACCTCCTCGATCGGCTCGAGCTGCTGGCCGGTCTGTGGGTCGGATTTCATCAGGACGCGCGGCCGGCTGATGGAAAGTTCGTAGCCCTCGCGGCGCATGGTCTCGATCAGCACGCCGAGCTGCAGCTCGCCGCGCCCGGCCACCTCGAAGGCGTCCTTGTCCTCGGTTTCGCGCACGCTGATGGCGACATTGCCCTCCGCCTCGCGGAACAGCCGGGCGCGGATGACGCGGCTGGTCACCTTGTCGCCCTCCTTGCCGGCGAGCGGCGAATTGTTCACCGAGAAGGTCATGGCTAAGGTCGGCGGGTCGATCGCCTGCGCCTGGATCGGTTCGGCGACGGCGGGATCGCACAGCGTGTCCGCCACCGTGGCCTGCTTCAGGCCGGAGATGGCGACGATGTCGCCGGCCTCGGCGACATCGATGCCGATGCGCTCCAGGCCGCGGAAGGCGAGGAGCTTGGTGATGCGGCCCTGTTCGATCAGCCTGCCGTCGCGGCCGAGCGCCTTGATGGTGGCATTGGCCTTGACCGCGCCCGACTGGATGCGGCCGGTCAGCACCCGGCCGAGATAGGCGTCGGCCTCGAGCGTGGTCACCAGCATGCGGAACGGCTTCTCCGGTTCGGCGACCGGCGGCGGCACGTGGCGCACGATCAGGTCGAACAGCGGCCGCATGTCCTTGCGCGCGTCCTTCAGGTCGGCCACGGCCCAGCCCTGCTTGGCGGAAGCGAAGAGGGTGGGGAAGTCGAGCTGGTCGTCGGTCGCATCGAGAATGGCGAAGAGATCGAACACCTCGTCATGCACCTCGTGCGCGCGCGCATCCGGCCGGTCGGCCTTGTTGATCAGCACGATCGGCTTGAGGCCGAGGCGGAGCGCCTTGGCGGTGACGAACTTGGTCTGCGGCATCGGCCCTTCGGCCGCGTCGACCAGCACCACGACGCCGTCGACCATGGAGAGGATGCGCTCCACCTCGCCGCCGAAGTCGGCATGGCCCGGCGTGTCGACGATGTTGATGCGCGTGCCGCCCCAGACCACCGAGGTGCATTTGGCCAGGATGGTGATGCCGCGCTCGCGCTCGATGTCGTTCGAATCCATGGCGCGCTCGGCCACCTGCTGGTTGTCGCGGAACGTGCCGCTCTGGCGCAGCAGGCAATCGACCAGGGTGGTCTTGCCGTGATCGACGTGCGCGATGATGGCGACGTTGCGGATATCCATGGTGGGTCCTGTGGCGGAGGTGCGGCTATATACAGCGCCCTCCGGATTGCCGCAAGCGCGCTCCGGTTACGCGGGGCGCGGCCGGGCCCGCGCGGAGGCGCAAGGAATCGTTAAAAGCCTGCTCCGGAACATATATGGAACCGGAGCGGCGGGGTTCAAGTCCCGGCCACTCCAGCCCCGGCAATGGCCGCCGCCGGCTAGCGCGGCGTGTGCCGCTGCAGGAAGGCGGTGACGCGGCGGATCGATTCCGCCAGGTGCTCCGGTCCGCGCCAGTCCCGCTGCACCTCGATGTCGGGCGCCAGGCGGGCGATCTCGGCGCTGGTTTCGGCCGGGTGCGGCGTGTCGGTGCCCGGCTGCAGCAGCAGCGGCGTGCGGCAGGTGCGGACGAAGTCGCGGCTCACCGAAAAGACGAAATCGCCGCCGAACATGTTGCGGCCGAAGGCGGCGATCGTCGCCTCACCGACAGCGGGATCGCGCTCGCGCACCGTCTTGCCAAAGCCGCTTACCGCCGCGTCCCAGGTGGCGCGGTTCTCGTGCATGCCGATCGGGTTCTGCAGCACCGCCGCAGTGACTCGCTCGGGCGCTATCTCGCAGGCCTTGAGGCAGAAGCTGCCGCCGATGCAGCCGCCCATGACGTGGAAGCGGCGATGACCGAGATGGTCCATCAAGGCCAGGTGATCGGCGGCATAGCTGTGCCAGCCGTCGTCGGCCGTCACCTTGGCGCGGCTCTTGCCGGCGTTGCGCTGATCCATGCCGACCACGGTGAAATACGGCGCCAGCGCCACCATCGGGTCCATCCAGGCCGGCGCCGCGCCCGGCGTGCCCGGGCTCTCGCGCCAGAAGGCAAGCTGCGAGCGCAAGCCGCCCGGGGCGAAGATCAGCAGCGGATGGCCCGAGCCGTGCACCTCGTAATAGATCTCCACATCAGGACGGCTGAAGACAGGCATGGCGGCCTCCCCGGGTCTTGCTGCTGCTCGCGTCGATTTGAGTGAAGCTGCTCCCGCGCGATGGCGCAAGCGGCCTCACGGGCGGCGGGCCATGTAGAGATGCGTTTCGTAGCGCATATCGAAGGTGCCGCCGTGCGGGCCAGTGACGATGCTGAGGTGCTCCCGACAGCGCTGTGCCGAGGATCCGTCGGGCGTGGCTCCGACCATCATGCTGTAAGGCAATGGTTTACAAGCGTAAGGTATTGCCTTACATATGGGGCGTGATCGCGAACTTCAAGCACAAAGGCCTCAAGGAACTGTTCGAGGTCGGCGCTTCGCGCAAGGTGGCGGCCAATTTGCAGAAGCGAATAATGGTTCGCTTGGACGCTCTTGATGCGGCGGCGGCGCTGGCGGAACTGGTGCAACCCGGTTTCGACTTTCATGCGCTGCGCGGCAAGCCGCAACGCTACTCGATACACGTCAATGGTCCATGGTGCCTGACTTTCGAGTGGGAGAGCGGCGATGCGGTGCGGGTCGATCTGGAGCAATATCATTGAATGGAGACTGCCATGCGAACGTTGACCGTTAAGCGTCCCCTGCGCCGCGCCCCGACGCATCCGGGCGTGCTGATGCGCGAAATTCTTGACGAACATGTCAAGCTGACCGTGGCCGAGGCGGCGCGGCGCATGCGCGTCAGCAGGCCCTCGCTCTATGCCGTGCTCAACGGCTCCGGCGCGGTTAGCGCCGATATGGCGCTGCGCTTCGCCCGGCTTACCGGCGGCGCGCCCGAGCTTTATCTGCGCATGCAGGACAATCTCAATCTCTGGCAGGCGCGAGCGCGGCTGGGAGACATGCTGGAGCAGATCAAGCCGGCCGCCTGAGAGCTCTTGCACGCGGAAGCGGCAACGGCTATGCCGCCGCCAGCAGCCAGGCGCGGAAGGCGGCGAAGGCCGGCATGTCCAGCGCTTCCGGCCGATAGATCAGGTACCAGGACTGCGCCTTGGGCAGCGCCAGCGCGAACGGCGCCACCAGGCGTCCGGCGGCGAGGTCGTCGGCGACGAAGGGCCGGCGCGCCATGGCGACGCCGAGCCCGTCGAGCGCCGCCTGCAGCGCAAAGGCATGGAAATCAAACCGCGGCCCGGCATCGGCGTCGATGTCGCGCACCGCGGCGGCGGCCAGCCAGGTCGGCCATTCGTCCGGCGCATGCAGCACGTGGAGCAAGGTGTGCTGGCGAAGATCGCGCGGCTGCTTCAGCCGCCGGGCCACCGCGGGCGCGGCCACCGGGAACATGTCGGCGCGGAACAGTGGCTCGGCGGCGAGGCCGGGCCATTGCCCGCTGCCCAGCCGGATGGCGGCGGTGACACCGGGCCCGAGCGGCGCCGGGTCGTCGATGGCGGTGACCGGCAGCGAGGTCGAGAGCCGTACCTCGACGCCGGGATTGCTACCCTGGAAGGCCGGCAGGCGCGGGATCAGCCAGCGCATGGCCAAGGTCGGGCCCGAGGCGATGGTCAGGACCGAGGCCGGCGCCATGCCGAGCACCCGGTCGGTCGCCGCCGCCAGCCGGTCGAAGGCATCGCTCAGGCCCGGCAGGTAGGCGGCGCCGCGCTCGGTCAAGGCGACGGCGTTGCCGGTGCGGCGGAACAGGGGGAAGCCGAACCGCTGCTCCAGCCCCTTCACCAGACGGCTGACGGCCGTCTGGGTCACGCCGAGTTCGGCCGCGGCGGCGGTGAAGCCCTTGTGGCGGGCGGCGGCCTCGAAGGCGCGGAGCGCGTTCAGGCTGGGCAGGCGGCGCATGGTGCACCCCAATAAATTATCGGTCTGAAGCCAAGATAATCCCGTTTGTCCGCGGCGCCTAGCCAAGTCAGGATCGGGCTGAGGAAACGAGCGCACATGTCCATCCTGGCCATCGATCACGTCCAGCTTGCCATCCCCGAGGGGGGAGAGCCGCTCGCGCGCGCTTTCTACGGCGGCGTCCTCGGGTTCGGCGAAATTCCGAAGCCGGCGGAACTCGCCGGCCGCGGCGGCGCCTGGTTTCGCAGCGGCGCGGTGCAGTTGCATGTCGGTGTCGAGGCGGATTTCCGCCCGGCGGTGAAGGCGCATCCCGCGCTCGTGGTCGACGACCTCGCGGCCATCCTGGCGCGGGCCCGCGCCGCCGGGGCCGAGATCGCGGGGGACGCGCCGCTGCCCGGCTATGCCAGGGCCTTCGTCTTCGATCCCTTCGGCAATCGCATCGAACTCATGCAAGCACGGAGCGCGTGAATGTCGTCAGTCTGGGACAGCCAGCAATATCTGAAGTTCGCCGGCGAGCGGACGCAGCCCTCGATCGATCTCGCCGCCCGCGTGACGCTCGCCGCGCCGCGCCGCGTCATCGATCTCGGCTGCGGTCCCGGCAACAGCACGGCGGTGCTGGCGGCGCGCTGGCCGCAGGCGGAGATCACCGGCCTCGACAATTCCCGCGAAATGCTGGCCCAGGCCAAGGCCGACCATCCCGACATGCGCTGGATCGAGGGCGATATCGCCGGCTGGCAGGCGGAGCAGCCCTACGATCTCGTCTTCACCAACGCCGCCCTGCAATGGGTGCCCGACCATGCGCGGCTGATGCCGGCGCTCCTGGCGCAGGTCGCGCCGGGCGGCGCGCTCGCCGTGCAGATGCCGCGCAACGGCGACAATCCCGCGCATGCCGCCATGCGGACGGTAGCGGCGGAAGGCCCGTGGGCGTCGCGCATCGCGCGCCCGCGCGGCAATATCGCGGTCGAGCCGCCGGGTTTCTATTACGACCTGCTGCGACCCTTGGCGAAGCGCTTCGAAGTCTGGGAGACCGAATACCAGCACGTGCTGGCCGACGTGCCGGCGATCGTCGAATGGGTGCGCGGCACCGGGCTTCGGCCCTATATCGATCCGCTCGGTCCTGACGAACGCAAGGAATTCCTCGCCCGCTATCTGGCCAGGCTCGAACAGGCCTACAAGCCGCAGGCCGACGGCAAGGTCATCCTACCGTTCCGCCGGCTCTTCTTCATCGCCAGCCGATAGCGCCGCCGTGCCAGCCGCCCCGGCTCGACAAGCTGATGCGCGATCGCCGGACCGCCGGCGAGAAAGCCTGAGTCGGACCATCCCCGACCCGGTCGAGGCGCTGCTGCGCGACCTGCTCGAATGGATGGCGCCGGGCGAGCGGCGCTATGCCGAGGTCATGGAAGCCTGGCGCACCGCCTGTCCCCGGCTGCCGGTCTGGGAAGAGGCCAACGAGCGCGGCTTCGTCGAGCGCGCCAATATCGCCGGCCAGGCGGTGGTGCGCATCACGCCGGCCGGCCGCGCTTTCCTGACCGGACTCTAGGCGGCGGCGCGCTCGAGCAGGCGCTGCAGGAAGGCCTCGCAGAGCGCCACCTGCTCCAGGCTCACCCATTCGTCGGGCTTGTGCGCCTGTTCGATGGAGCCGGGGCCGCAGACCACGGTCGGGATGCCGGCCTCCTGGAACAGCCCGGCCTCGGTGCCGAAGCTGACCTTGCCGGACGCGTTGGACTGCGACAGCGCCTTGGCGAGCGTGGTGACCTCGGCGGCATCGTCGGTATCGAGGCCGGGCGACTGCGAGGTCACGGTGAAGCGCACGCCGGTGTCGCGGCTCACCGCATGCATTTCCGGCTCGATCGTGCTGCGGGCGAAGCGCTCGATCTCCTGGAACAGTGCCGCCGGATCGTCGTCCGGCAGGAAGCGGAACTCGAAGGCGAAGCTGCAATCGCGCGGCACGATGTTGAGCGCGGTGCCGCCGGTGATGGTGCCGGTATGCACGGTCGTATAGGGCGGGGCGAAATCATGGTCGAAGGGACCGCGCTCGCGCCGCTGCCGCGCCATTGTCTTCAGCCTGGCGACGATTTCGGCCGCCGCCTCCACCGCGTTGACGCCGAGATGGGCGAGCGAGGAATGCGCTTCCAGGCCGCGCACGTCGCAGCGATAGCTGACCTTGCCCTTGTGCGCGGTGATCACCTTCATGTCGGTCGGCTCGCCGACGATGCAGAGCCGCGGCTTCACCGCCATGCCGGCAAGCTCGGCCAGGAGGCGGCGCACGCCGATGCAGCCGACCTCCTCGTCGTAGGAGAAGGCATAGTGGATCGGCGTCTTGAGGCCGCGGCGCCGGAACTCCGGCAGCATGGCGAGCGCCACGGCGACGAAGCTCTTCATGTCGCTGGTGCCGCGGCCATAGAGACGGCCATCGTGCTCGATCAGCGTGAAGGGATCGCTGTGCCACTCCTGGCCGTCGATCGGCACCACGTCGGTATGGCCGGAGAGCAGATAGCCCGGCCGGTCCTCCGGCCCGACGGTGGCATAGAGATTGGCCTTCTTGCCGGTTTCGTCGTGCACCAGCCGGCTCTCGACGCCGTGATCGCGGAGATAGTCCGCGATCCAATGGATGAGATCGAGGTTGGAATTGCGGCTGACCGTATCGAAGGCGATCAGCCGCCGCAGCATGGCGAGGCTCGACGGCGAGGGGCGTTCGGTCATGAAATCCTGCAAACGCTATGAACGGTTTTACGTCACGAGGCCGGCTGGTCGAGTTCGTCCTCGATGAAGCCCTGCACGATCTCGTCGATACCGCTGTCGCCCTCGAAGCCGAGCCGCCGGGCGCGTTCCGAGGTGGTCTCCTTCGGCCAGCCGTCGTTGATGCGCTGGATCAGCGCGTCCGCCTCCCAGGTGATGCGGCCGATGCGGCGGTTGCCGGCATGGCGGGTCACTGCCGCCGCCATGTCCTTGGCGGCGATCGAGATGCCGGGCAGCAGCACGGAACGATAGCGGCCGAGCGAGGCGGCCGGCAATTCGTGGGCGCGGATGAAGGCGGCGATGACGCGCCTGGGACTGAGGCAGGCCATGCGCGTCGCCGGATCAACGGGAATCGAGACATCCTGGCCCTGCAGCGGCTCGCGCATGATCGAGCTGGCCCAGCCGGAGGCTGCCTTGTTCGGCTTGCCCGGGCGCACCGTGATGGTCGGCAGGCGGAGCGAGCGGCCGTCGATGAAACCCTTGCGGCTGTAGTCGTTGACCAGCAGCTCGCCGATGGTCTTCTGGGCGCCGTAGGAAGTCTCCGGCGTCTGCGCGGTGGCGTCGGTCACGGTATCCGGAATCTCGCCGCCGTAGGTGGCGACGGAGGAGGCGAACACCAGGCGGAGCGGCTTCGGCAAGGCGCGGCAGGCCTCCAACAGGCCGCGCGTGCCGTCGAGATTGATGCGATAGCCGAGATCGAAATCGGCTTCCGCGCCGGCGCTGACGACGGCGGCGAGATGGAACACCGACGCGGTTCCCGGCGCGATCAGCGCCTTGACCTGCGCCGGGTCGGCGATGTCGCCGGTGAGGTTGCGCACGCGGCGATCGTCGAGCGGCGGTGCGGCGGCGGCCATGTCGAACAGCACCAGCTCGTCGATCGTCTCGGTCTCGCCGGAAAGCCCGATCAACCGGCCGCGGCGCAGCAGTTCCTTGGCGAGGCGACGGCCGAGGAACCCGGCGCCGCCGGTAATGACCACACGCATGCTTCGCTTCCCTTCATCGCCGGCGCCGTCATGGCGCGGACGTGGGCGAGCTTACAAAGCCGATGGCGGGAAGGGAACCCTGGCGGGACGGAATTCGCTAGCGCGACAATTCGCGGCGCGCATCCGGCGGCAGCTTGCTGATCGCCTCGACCACGGCCGCGGCCACGTCCTCCTGCACCGCCTGGCTGCGGTCGCGTAGGGTGGCGAAGGCGGTCTGCAGGCGCTGGGCGTCGAACGGCTCGGCCTCGATCGCGGCGCGCACGTCGGCGCGGGCCTGGCGCACCGCCGCCATGCGCTCGGCAATCTGCGGCCGGCGATCGCGCAGGCTGGCACGCACCGCGTCGCGCACCTCCGGCGGCAGGGCGCCGGTGATGTGCTCGATGGTCAGCGGCCCGCCGCGCTCGTGCCACGGCGGATGCAGCATGTGACCGACCAGGAAGCCGATCAGCAGCAGATTGACCGCCAGGGACGCGACGAGGAGGATGCGGGCGCCGCGCCGATTGCGTTGCGGCGCCGCACCCGTCGCGCCGGTGCCGATATCGCTCATTGCCAGTTTCCCACCGCGCTGATGCCGGTCAGCGCATCGTCGAGACCGGTGGCGTCGGCCTGGTCGAACGCGCCGAAATCGCTGATGCCGACCAGGAAGCCGATCATCGCCGCCGCCGCCAGGCCGGCGACCTGCGGCCAGAGCAGCCGGCCGCGCGGCAGGCCGTCGCCCGGCCAGAGCAGCTCCAGCCACCCGGCCAGGCGCTGCCATGGCCGCACCGGCCGCACCTGGCCGGCCATCGCGGCCACCGCCACGATGCGCCGCTCTAGCGCCCAGTCGGGCGGCGCCACCTGCCAGCCGTCGAGCAGCCGGTCGAGGTTCTGCTCCCCGCGCAGGAGCGCGTGCGCTGCCGGATGCTGGGCGAGCAGGGGTTCGAGCGCCTGGCGTTCCGCGGCGGGCCAGCGCCGGGGATCGGCGCCATAGGCTTCCGCCACCTGCTGCAGACGATTCAGTGTCATAGCTTTTCCTCCATCGCATGGCCCAGCCGCGCCTTCAGCGTGACGCGCAAGGTCCGCCGGGCCCGCACCAGAAGCGACTCCACCGCGCCGACGCTGAGCGAAAGCACGTCCGCCGCCTCGGCATTGCTCATCTCCTGCCAGTAGCAGAGCGCCAGTACCGCGCGCTGCCGCTCCGGCAATTCCGCCACCGCCGCCGCCACCGCCGCCGCCTCCTGGCTCTGGTTGAGCCGTTGCTCGGCCCCCATGGCCGGATCCGGCGGATCGCCGGCCGCTTCGAGCGGGGCAAAGCCCGGCCGGCGCTTGCGGTCGATGCACAGGTTGACCAGCACCCGGCTGAACCAGGTGCGGAACAGCGCCCCGTCCAACCGCCAGCGGGGCGCCGTGGTCCAGACCCGCAAGAAGGCTTCCTGCACGACCTCCTCGGCGTCGCTCCGGTTGCCGACGATGCGCTGGGCCAGCCGCACCGCGCGGTCGAGATGCCGTTCGACCAGGTGTTGAAACGCGCCGCGATCGCCGTCGGCGATGTTGGCCATCAACCCTTCGTCCGACAGGTCGTGCATAACATCCGTACGGTCTGGCGGCCGATTCTGGCTACCCGTGGAAGCTTCTGCGCTCATACACGTCCCGATACTGGCTTTCCTGCGTCTCGCCACCCCGTGGCGGGCTCTCCGAC